>DASQWH010000062.1:0-3638 GCA_035640335.1 Gaiellaceae bacterium
TAGTCCTCGACCTCGTCCTCGGCCTGCTCGGCGAGCTCGACGATGTCGCCCTCGCGGAAGAGGATCCGGCGTAAGGCCAGCCGCCACTTCTCCTTGCGGCGAGCCAGGAACTCGAGATCCATCGAAAAGTGCAGAAATTCCTCCCGCTGCGCGTGCTCCATGATCGCACGTGCTTCCTCGTTCGTCTCGACTGCCAGCCGTTGCTCGTACCAACCGATTGCCTCCGCCTCCTCCTGAAGGGACGCGATCACGCGCGCGAACGTGCGCGCGTCGTCGCCGAGCTCGTCGGGCGGCTCGTGATACTGATCCGTAGGCATCGCGGAACGATTGCAAACGCGGCTCGCCACCGCATCCGTCGCGGGATCGGCGCGAGCGCCTAGGATGGGCCGGGTGCGCATGCCCCCCGCCGCCACTCGTCCGTCACGCGAGGCCGAGGCTCAGCTCGAGCAGTACCGGGCCGAGCTGACCGCCTACTGCTACCGCATGCTCGCCTCGCCCTTCGAGGCGGAGGACGCGGTGCAGGAGACCATGATCCGCGCCTGGCGCGGCCTCGACCGGTTCGAGGGCCGTGCGGCGCTGCGCTCCTGGCTCTACCGCATCGCGACGAACGTGTGCCTCGACATGCTGAGCGGCCGCGAGCGTCGCGCCCGGCCGATGGATCTCGGCCCCGCGAAGGCGCCCGAGGCGGCGAACCTGAACACGCTGCCCGAGACACACTGGATCCAGCCGGTCCCCGACGGCCTCGTTGCACCCGACGACGGCGACCCGGCCGAGGTCGCCGCGTCGCGCGAGACGGTGCGGCTTGCGCTCGTCGCCGCGCTCCAGCACCTGCCGCCGCGACAGCGCGCCGTCCTCATCCTCTGCGAGGTGCTCCGCTGGAAGGCGAGCGAGGTCGCCGAGCTGCTCGAGACGAGCGTCGCCTCGGTGAACAGCGCACTCCAGCGAGCGCGCGCGACGCTCGAGTCGACCGACCTGAGCCTCGCGGAGGCCTCGCGCTCCGTCGACGAGCCGGACGCTGACCTGCTCGCGCGCTATGTCGACGCGTTCGAGCGCTACGACATGGACGCGCTCACGTCGTTGATCCAGGAGGACGCGACCCAGTCGATGCCGCCGTTCGATATGTGGCTGCACGGCCGCGACGACATCCTCAGCTGGTGGGTCGGTCCGGGCGCGGGCTGTCGCGGGTCGCGGATGATTCCGGTCGGGTCGGCGAACGGCTCGCCGGCGTTCGGGCAGTACAAGCCGAGCGACACCGGCGAGGGCTACGACCCTTGGGCGTTGCAGGTGCTCGAGATCGCCGACGGGCGCATCGTCGAGTTCACGTTCTTCCTCGACACGCAGACGCTCTTCCCGCTCTTCGGCCTGCCGCCTCGCCTCGACGCGTAGGAGGGATTGGCGGAAAACCGCTCAGTCGGTTTTTCGCCCAGCCCTCTTACTCACAGGGCAAGACGTTCTCGAGCCCCATGAAGCCGACGAGCTCCAGAAGCTTGTCCGAGGCGTTGCACAGCCGTACCTCGCAAGCCCGCCGCCGCGCCGCGAGCTGAAGCCGGCAGAGCACATCGACCGTCACGGCGTCCGGCTCGACGCCGCGCACGTCGCAGACCACGACCGCAGGCCCGTTTTCACGGAGCAGGGCGCAGACACGGTCACAGAGGCCGGGGAGGTCCCCACGGCGGATCGGGCCCCGAATGGAGAACGCGACCGTCTGGGGCGCTCGGGCCATCGCAAGAAAGACCGTCCGGTCTCGGAAAACTCATCGCTCGTCGCCCGCGATGCGCGAGTAGACCGCGACGTCCGTCCGTATGCCTTGCTTGAGGTGGACCGAGCGGAGTACGCCTTCGCGGGCAAATCCCGAGCGCTCCGCGACCCGGATCGACGCGGGGTTGTCGGCGGTGATGCGCAGCTCGACGCGCGCGAGCCCGAGGTCGTCGAGCGCCCACCCCGTGAGGAGCTGCAGCGCGCGTTGCGCGACGCCACGCCCGCGGGCCTGCGGCGCGACGATGTAGCCGGCCTCGGCCTGGTTGCCCTGGTGGTCGATGTGGACGAGCGCCGCGAGCCCGAGGAAGTCGCCGCTTTCCTCGTCGACGATCGCGAAGCCCGCCCGAGTCCCTTCCGCGTGCCCCTGCTCGTAGCGCGCGAGCCAGGTGTTCTCAAAGCCCTCCTCCCACGGCGACGGCACGTACGTGTAGCGCTGGACGTCGACGTCATGGCCGAGGTCGGCGAGGCCCTGGAGGTGAGCGCTGGAAAGCTGCTCGAGCCTGAGCGTTCCGTCCGAGAGCATCACGTGCTCATCTTGCCGGGGCTCGAGCGATGAGTTCTCGACGGTCGAGCGGTCGAACGTACAGAGACCGACGAAAGGACCATATGAGCCTCGATAGCCGTAGACGCTGGCTTGCGCTGATCATCCTGTGCCTCGGCGATCTGATGATCGTCCTCGACGTGACGATCGTGGGCGTCGCACTGCCCTCGATCAAGGAGGATCTCGACTTCTCCGACGCGTCGCTCGCGTGGGTCGCCAACGCCTACTTGCTCACGTTCGGCGGCTTCCTCCTACTCGCCGGCCGCTTCGGCGACCTCTTCGGCCACCGGCGCCTGTTCCTGATCGGTATCGCGCTCTTCACGATCGCGTCGCTCGCGTGCGGCCTCGCCGTTTCGCAGGAGACCCTCGTCGGCGCGCGGGCCGTGCAAGGTGTCGGCGGCGCCATCGTCTCGGCGGTTGCGCTCTCGCTGATCATGACCCTCTTCACCGAGCCTGCGGAGCGCGCGAAGGCGATGGGTGTCTTCGGCTTCGTCGCCGCCGGTGGCGGCAGCATCGGCGTCCTCCTCGGCGGGGTCCTCACCGACCTGCTCGACTGGCACTGGATCTTCCTCGTCAACCTTCCGATCGGGGCCGCCGTCTTCGCGCTCTGCCTGGTCCTCCTTCCCGGTGGCCGCGTCCCTGCGTCCGCCGGCCGGCTCGACGTCGCAGGAGCGGTAACGGTGACGGCGGCGCTGATGCTCGCGGTCTACGCGATCGTCAACGGCAACGAGGTCGGCTGGACGGCGGGACGCACCGTCGGCCTGCTCGGCGCGGCTGCGTTCCTGCTGACGGCGTTTCTCGTCATCGAGTCTCGCGTCGCCTCTCCGCTCGTGCCGCTCGGCCTCTTCCGGCTGCGCAACGTCTGGACCTCGAACGTCGTCGGCGTCCTCTGGGCGGCGGCGATGTTCGCCTGGTTCTTCCTCTCCGCCCTGTACCTGCAGCTCGTGCTGGGCTACGAGCCGCTGGAGGTCGGTCTCGCGTTCCTGCCGGCGAACCTGATCATGGGCTTCTTCTCCCTCGGCCTGTCGGCCAAGCTCGTGATGCGCTTCGGGATCAGGCTTCCGCTCGCGGTCGGGCTCGGCCTTGCGGCCGCCGGCTTGGCCCTATTCGCACGCGCTCCGGTCGAGGGCAGCTTCGTCGCCGACGTCCTGCCGAGCATGATCCTGCTCGGGTTCGGCGCCGGCATGGCATTCAACCCCGTCCTGCTCGCGGCGATGAGCGACGTCCAGCCGAGCGAAGCCGGGCTGGCCTCCGGCGTCGTCAACACGTCGTTCATGATGGGCGGTGCGGTCGGGCTGGCGGCGTTGGCCGCCGCGGCCGACGCGAGGACGGACACCCT
>DASQWH010000063.1:0-24206 GCA_035640335.1 Gaiellaceae bacterium
AAGTTGTAGTGGTGCATGTAGCGCCGCTCCTGCTCGAGCGAGAGGTCGTCGATGCGCTGGCCTTCCTTCGCGGTGCCGAGCGTGAGCAGCGTCATGATCTGCGTCTGGCCGCGCGTGAAGAGCGCTGAGCCGTGCGTGCGCGGCGCGACGGACACCTCGCAGCTGACTGCGCGGATGTCCTCGGCGCCGCGGCCGTCCGGACGGCGCTTCTCGACGGCGATCTTGCGCCGGACGAGCTGCTTGTAGATCGCCTCGGCCGCCTTCTTGACGAATTGCCTCGTCAGCGAGTCCTTGACGACCGGCCCTTCGCCCTCGACCGTCGCCGGGCCGACCGGGAAGGGGAGCTCGACCGACTCGATGATGCGGTCGAAGAGCAGCTGCCGCTTCGCCGACTTCAGCTCCTTCGAGTCCTGCTCCGCTTCGGTGAGCGCGCGCAGCTCGTCCTCGAACTGCTCGTGGACGTGCTCCTGCACAGCCTCGAGCCTGATTCGCTCGAGCATCAGCTGCAGGCTCGAGCGGACCTGGATCTGCCGGACGATGTCGTCCTCGCCCGACTCGACGGTCAGCTCGGGCGCCAGCTCCGACATGAGCTCCTCGATGACAGTGCCCGCCTCGCGCAGGCCCTCGGCGTCGATCCGCTCGCGGAACCGCTCCGCGTATTGCTCCTCCAGCTCGGCGGTCAGGTCGCTGTCGAGCCACTTCGCCTTGCCGGCCTTGGTCCGCAGCTCTTCCTGCGCCTCGCAGAGCTTCACGATCTCGCGGTGGGCGAGCTCGAATGCCTCGAGCATCTCGTCTTCCGGGATCTCGTCGGCGCCGGCTTCAATCATCGTCAGCGCCTCCTTCGTGCCGACGACGATCAGGTCGAGGCTCGACTCCTCCTCCGTCTCCTGCAGCGTCGGATTGACGACCAGGCGGCCGTCGATGCCCCCGATGCGCACGGCCCCGACAGGACCCATGAACGGCAGCGGCGAGATCATCAGCGCCGCGGAGGCGCCGTTGATGCTGAGGATGTCGTGCGGCGTGACGAGGTCGGCCGAGAGGATCGTGCAGATGACCTGCACCTCGTTGCGGAAACCCGACGGCCACAGCGGCCGGATCGGGCGGTCGATCATGCGCGCGGTCAGGATCGCGCGCTCGGTCGGGCGTCCTTCGCGCTTGAAGAAACCGCCGGGGATCTTCCCGGCGGCGTACATGCGCTCCTCGACGTCGACGGTGAGCGGAAAGAAGTCTGCGCCCTCGCGCGCCTCCATCCGCCCGGTCGCGGTCGAGAGCACCATCGTCTCGCCGGAGCGGACGACGACGGCGCCGTCGGCCTGTTTCGCGAGCTTCCCGGTCTCGAAGGTGATCTCTTGCTCGCCGACGGTCACCGAGACCGTGGCGGGCTCTGTCGTCGTAATGGTCATCGTTCCTCCACTTCTTCGTGGAAGGTGGAGGTTTGAGTCAGCCCTTTCAGGTCCTCCGGTGCCAGACTTCAGTCTGGCTCCGGCGAGCTCCAAAGGACTCGCTCAAACTCCCACCCTCCGGGTTTAGGTTCGCCCAAGCCAGGTTGAAACCTGGCACGGGATTGGTCGGTTATCGCCTGAGGCCTAGCTCCTTGATCAGTTCTCGGTACCCCTCTAGATTGCGCTTCTGGAAGTAGTTCAGGAGGCGGCGGCGGCGTCCGACGAGCTTGAGGAGGCCGCGCCTCGAGTAGTGGTCCTTGGGATGCGTGCGGAGATGCTCGGTCAGCTCGTTGATCCGCGTCGTGAGCAGCGCGATCTGCACCTCGGGCGAGCCGGTATCCGTCTCGGACCGGCCGTGCTTGCCGATGATCTCGAGCTTCGCTTCTTTCGTAAGGGTCACTACGTCGCTCCTAATACGATTCCGCAGTCCCAGCGCGCCGCGGGAAGCACCGCGTGCGGCCGAGGCTGCGGGCTCGCGGAAGAGTAGCAGGTAAGCGGTTTTTGGCCCTGTTGGCCGCCCGCCTAGGTGTTCACGACCTCGGCGACGTGGCTGAGAATGTGGACGTACCGCAGCGCCATCGCAGCGGCGAGGATCGCCGGCACCGTCAGCACGTAGGCGATCCCGGCCGCGCCGAGGGCTCCGGTCAGGATCCGGAGAATGCTCTGCGACGGCTCGGCGCTGCCGTGCGCGAGGGCCGGCTCGGGTGCGCGTTCGGGCCGCACCGCGCGGAGCAGCATCGCCGTGCCCGTGCCGAGCAGGACGACGAAGAGCGCGAGCTTGACGAGGAGGATCGCCTCGTACCAGTTGCCGTACGCGACGAGGTCGAGCTGGCTGTCCCACGGCCAGCGCAGCTTGAACGGAGTCACGTAGACCATGTTGTAGATCCCCGTCGCAACGATCACCGGCACGAGCGCCCAGTGCGCCCAGGCGCCCCAGCTGCGGTAGCCCGCCGCGATGCGTGCGCGGAAGCTCCCCGCCAGGACCGCCGGTGTCGCGAGCGCGATCGTCATCACGACGACGCCGAGGATCCAGCCCATCGCGGCCAGGCCGTGGATCCAGAGCATGAGCATCGTCACCCAGTCGCGCTCGGTGACCTTCGTCTCCAGCCGCGTCGGGAGCGCCGCCGGTGCCGGCTGGCCCGGCTGCGACTCGCCCTGGCCCTGGCCGCTCGAGAGCGCGATCGGCACGTCGAGGTCGGCCGTCGCGCCGACGACCTTCGCGCCGCTGACCTCGATGTTCGCGTTCCAGTCGCCGGGCATCACGAACGTGTACGGGAGCCGGTAGACGCCTGGCGTACGCGACTCCGGGATCGTTCGCGGAAGCAGCGTCATCAGGTGCGGACGTGTCATCTCTGTCTTGACCTTCACGGTCGCACCGCGAATCGGATCGCCGCTGTCGAGGTCGGTCAGCCGGACGACGAGCACCCGGTTGAACCCCGTGCCCTTCGCCTGCGCCGCGATCCGCGGCTCGGCCTTGCCGCCCTCGTGCGCAAGGGCCGCCGCCGGCGCGATGGCAGCAATCAGAACCGCTGAAAGGAGAACTGCGAGCTGCTTGATGAGCGCTTCCTTCGTCGGCACAGGGTAGCGCTCAGTCCTCCTCTTCAGAGTCCTTGTGCCGGTGGCCGACCCAGTACGCGAGGCCGAGGGCCACGATTGCGACCGCAGTCGCGATCTCCACGATCGCGCCGGCCGTGCCGCCGTGCGCGAGCGGCGGTGCGATCAGGGCCGCGAGAGGATCCACATCCCTCCGACCGTGTACAGGACCATCAGCGCAAGCATGGCGTACTGCGTCCGGATCGCCGAGCGCGCGGAGCGGTACAGAGTGAGCGCACGATCGTGCGCGACGACGAGGCCGAGCACGTGGCCGACGACGAGCGCGCCGACCTGGACGTACCAGATCGTCTTCGGGTCGATCGCGCGATCAGGCTCGAAGTCAGAGGTGCCGATCAGGTCCCACCCGAACCCGAACGGGTCGGAGAGCAGCACGATCGACGCCTGGCCCTCCAGCACGAACAGCGAAAAGTAGTGCGCGACGAGGTACGCGAACGCGATCGGGACGAGGCTGCCGAGGAATGCCGTCTCCAAGCCATGCTCGACTCCGCCGAGCGCCCGAGCGCCCGCGACCGCGACGAGGTAGGTCACCGCGACGAAGACGGCCGCGGCGAGGAGCCCGAGCAGCCCGATCGCGAAGACGGCGGTATAGCTCTTGTCGTGGACGTGGTCCTGCCACCAGCGCGTGCGGCTGAGCCCATCGAACGCGACCGAGCCGAGCACGACCGAGACGAGCGCGATCGTGCCAGGGCGCCCGTCGAGCCGCGGCAGCCCGGCCAGCGGCGGCCGCGCCACGATCTCCTCGCGCCCCTCCCGGCGCCGCACGCCGAACGGGGCGAGCCGCGCGAGGAGGGCGAAGTACGCCGTGAAGCCGTCGCCGTTCGCGAACCAAGCCTCGCGTCCGAAGGCGGCCGCTCCCGTCCACGTGAGCCATGCGTAGACGCACGCTGCGATCGCGATCTTGCGTGGGCTCGAAGGGTCGGTGGAGGCCAGTTCCAGGGCGACGAAGCAGAAGACGAGCACCGCCGAGGGCCAGCGGCCGAGCCTCGCGGGATACTCGACCGGCGCTCGCCAGTCGCCGCCGAGCCTGGCCGAAACCCACGCGGCCGCGTCCGCGACGGCTCGCCACGGGTTGAGCACGCGCCACACGCCCCCGAACAGCACCGTTAGCAGCGGGACGCCGAGCCAGAAGACGACGTAGACGAAGGCCGGGGCGATGTTCAGCACCGGTGAGTCCTTGCCGACCAGCCCGGCGGCGACGACGCCCACGAACAGCCCCACGCTCACGGCGGCGAGCACGACACGGAGCAGGCGCGAACGGAGGGCTCGCTGTATGCCGCGGGGCAGCGGCCACTCGGGCGGATCCTCGAGCTTTGGGCGCGTCCACAGCACGCCGAGCGCGACGAACGACAGGATGAGGACGAGCGCCGCCCCGTAGTAGAAGAGCCAGCCGGGGACCGGAAGATCCTTGACCTGGCCGATGCCGTGCGCGAGCACGACCTCGACGGCCGGGATCACGGCGTGACCGTCAGCTCGGCGATCTCGTCGCCGCTGTCCTCGAACTCGATCTCGAAGCGGCCCGCCTCGTCGGCCCGGAACGAGAACCGTGCCGGCCGTTCGGCCGTCATGAGCGCCTTCATGTCGTAGCCGTGAAGGTGAACGTCCTCGGTCGAGTCGCCGACGACGATGATGATCACGCGGCGGTCCTTCTTGACTGCGACCCGCTTGATCCCGGGGACTCTCGTGTTGATGCGGAATACCTTCGGCGGCGGCTCCTGAGCGGTCGACGTCGTCGAGCCCGGGATGGGAGTCTGCGGCCGAGCCTGCGTGCCGTTGTCGCCGTCATCGCGGAAGGCGAAGAAGAGCACGACCGCCGCGAACACCCCGCCGATCAGAAGCAGGAGCCTCAGTGCCCAGCTCACGGCGGGGAACCGTAGCGACGGCTCTAAGCTCACGCGCATGCAAGCGATCGCCGCCGGGCACCCGGCGACGGCCGACGCGGGCGCCGAGATCCTCGCCGACGGCGGGAGCGCCGCCGACGCCGCCGTTGCGGCCTCTCTCGCCTCCTGCGTCGCCGAGACCGTGATGACGGGGCTGCTCGGCGGCGGCCACGCGGTCTACTTCGAAGGCTCGACCGGACGCGCCGCGAACCTCGATTTCTTCGTCGCGGTGCCCGGCCTCGGCAGCGAGCCCCGCGACGCGAAGCTGCTCGAGCTCCAGGTGCCATTCGGCTCGGAGCTCATCCACTATGCGGTCGGCATTGCTTCGTGTGGCGTGCCCGGGGTACCGGCGGGCCTCGACGAGCTGTGGCGTCGCTACGGCCGGCTCCCCTGGCGGCGGGTCGTCGAGCCTGCGCTCCGGCTGGCCGCAAAGGGCGCGCGGATGACGCCGGCCCAGGCGTCGTGCCTGGAGATGCTCGCGGTCGTGATGACGATGAACGAAGGCGCGCGGATCTACTCGCCGGCCGGCTCGCTGCTGCAGGACGGCGACGTCCTGCAACAGCCGGGCCTCGTTTCCGCGCTCGAAGCCGTCGCCGACGAAGGCGCGGCGACGTTCTACGAAGGCACCGTCGCAGAAGCGCTCCTCCGGCTCATGCGGGAGCGCGGCGGCCTGATCACGGACATCGACCTCGCCGCCTACCGCGCCGAGTGGAGAGAGCCGGTCGAGCTCGAGTTCCGCGGCTACGCGCTCACCACAAGGCCGGCGCTCGGCGGCTTCGCGGCCGCGCTCGCGCGCTTGGAGCCCCTGCGTGGGCAGCCGGAGGAGGAGCGGGCGCGCCTGCTCGTCGAGTGCCTCGGGGATGACGTGCGCGCCGACACCGGGACGACGAACGTCGCCGTGCTCGACTCCGACGGCAACGCGTGCGTGCTGACGACGAGCCTCGGCCTCGGGTCGGGCGACTTCGTCCCCGGTTACGACCTCCACCTGAACTCGATGCTCGGCGAAGTCGACCTCGTCGACCGCCCACTCGGGCCGGGCGACCGCATGTCGAGCATGATGGCGCCGACGGTGGCTCTGGAGGACGGCGTCGTCGCGCTCGCCGTCGGCGCGGCCGGCGGCACCCGCCTCCGCAGTGCGCTGGTGCAGGTCGCCGCGGGCGTGCTCGACGAGCGGCTCCCGCTGCAGGACGTCATCGACCGCCCGCGACTGCACCCCGTCGGGTCGCTCGTGCACTTCGAGCCGGGGTTCGCCGATGCGACGGTCGAGGTGCTAGAGGCGCGGGGCTTCGAGGCGCGCGTGTGGCCCGGCCGCCACCACTACTTCGGCGGCGTCAGCGGGGTCACGCCGGCCGGCGCTGCGGGGGATCCGAGGAGAAGCGGCGCCTCGCGAGCCCTACCGTGATGAGACGGCTCTCCGCGCGCACCCAGCCCACGTAGCCGCACTCGGGGCAACCGGGGTTCGCGACGACGGTCCCTCCCCGCTTCGGCTTCCCGTACGAAGCACCGCACGCGAGGCAGCGCACGGTTTCGACCGACTGCGAGGCGTTCGGGGGATCGCTCGATCGCACGCCAGAATAGATTCCGCAATTTGCACGAAACTTGCGGTGTCTCCGTGGCCGTTTACGGCATCGGCCGCTCTGCCGTGCGGGTTTCGTCGACGTCCCGCGCGATCTGGGCGACGAGCTCCTCCTCGCTCGTGAACGCACGTTCGTCTCGCAGCCGTCGCCACACCTCGACGATCAGCCGCCGCCCGTAGAGGTCGCCCTCGAAGTCGAGAACGAACGCCTCGACGCGCCGCTCGCGGCCGCCGTAGTGCGGGTTCGTGCCGATCGAGATCGCCGCCCGGTGGTCGAGCGTGCTCCCCGCGTAGATCCCGTAGGCCGGGACGACGAGGTCGGGCTGCACTGCGAGATTCGCGGTCGGAAAGCCGAGCGTGCCCCCGCGCGCGTCGCCCGCGACAACGGTCCCCTCGACCTCGACCGGCCGCCCAAGGAGCCCGGCGGCCTCGTCGACCGCGCCGTCGGCGACGAGCTCGCGGATCCGCGACGAGGAGACCTCTTCCAGGAGCGGCACGGGGCGCACGTCGAAGCCGAGACCGGCGAGGAGGTCGAGGTCGCCCTTGCGGCCGTGGCCGAAACGGAAGTCCTCGCCCGCGACGATGACCTCGGTCCCGAGCGGTTGCAGGACGCCCTGCGCGAACTCGTGTGGCTCCAGGCGCGCGAGGTCGAGCGTGAACTCGACGACGAGGATCTCGTCGATGCCCGTCTCGGCGATCAGCTCCAGGCGGCGCTCGAGCGTGGAGAGCAGCGCGACGAAGTTGCCGAGCGCCGTGCGCGGGTGCGGGTGGAACGTGACGACCGTCGACGTGAGGCCCGCTCCGCGTGCCACGTCGAGCACTCGCCTGTGGCCGAGATGGACGCCGTCGAAGGTGCCGAGAGCCACGGCGCGCGGCTTGCGATCGAGCTCCTCCGGCACCCGCGCGACTCTCACAGGGCGGCCAGCGCCTCCTCCGGCGGGATCACCCGCTCGGGATCGGCGTCCTCCACTCGGAACGGGCCGACCGCAGTCCTCCGCAAGGCCTTGCAGTGGCCGCCGAGCGCCTCGGCGATCGAACGGACGTAGCCGCCCGACCCGACGCCGACGCGGAGCAACGCCACGCGGCCGTCGTAGTCGAGCAGGTCGAGCGCGTTGACGCTCGTCCGCCGGCTCGGCATCTCGACCTCGACGCCGCGGCGGAAGAGCTTGTACGCGCGCTCGCCGCCGATTTTGACCGCGGATGCCGCCGGGATCGGCAGGTCGACCTCGCCTCGCAGCGCCTCGAGCCGGTCGAGCAGCTCGCTCTCCACAGGCGGCTTGGCCTCGGCGACGACATCGCCCTCCGGGTCACCTGTCGTCGTCCTGGTCGAGAGGTCGACCTCGGTTTCGTATTCCTTGTCCAGCCCCACGAAGCGCGACGCCTGCTTCGTGAAGGCGCCGAGCAGGACGAGCAGGAGCCCGGTCGCGAATGGGTCGAGCGTGCCGGCGTGTCCGGCCCGCGCGCCGGTGCGGTTGCGGAGGTCGCGAACGATCGCGAACGACGAGGGGCCGGCAGGCTTGTCGACGAGCACGAGCCCGCTCGGCGTCAGCCCCCGGGGCGGCACTACGACCCCTGCGCCGCGGCGAATTCCGTGCGCAGGAACTCGGTGATCTCTTCGATCGACAGGTCGCTCGAGAAGCCGGCGGCCTGGCGATGCCCTCCTCCGGCGCCCGACTTGCGCGCGATCGCCGAGACGTCAACCTCGTCCGACGAGGCACGCAGGCTGACGCGCCGCTTCGGCCCGTCCGACCGCGGCGGCTCCCGGATCAACGCGGCCATGTTCGCCCCCTCGACCGCGCGCAGGTAGTCGATGATGCCCTCCGAGTAGGGCTCGGCGGCTCCGACCTGGGCGAAGTCGTCGCGGAGCAGGTACGAGACGACGAGGCGGCCGCCCTCGTAGACCTGCGCCCGCTCGAGTGCCCTCGCGAGCAGCTTCAGCTTCGCGAACTGGACGTTCTCGTAGACGACCTGGAAGACCTTGTGTACGTCCGCTCCCGCCTCGACGAGCTCTGCGGCCAGACGGAGCGCCTTCGGGGTCGTGTTCGCGTACTGAAACCGCCCCGTGTCGGTGACGAGGGCGATGTAGAGCGGCTCGGCGATCTCGGGCGTGAGCTCGACGCCGAGCTCCTCGAACAGGTCGCGCAGGATCTCGCCCGTCGACGACGCGTCCGGGACGACGAGGTTGACGGCGCCGAAGCGGGTGTTGTCGTGGTGGTGGTCGACGTTGACGACGAGCGGCGCGCTCGCGAGGACCTCGGGATCGGGGCCAAGCCGGCTCTCGTTTGCGCAGTCGACGGCGAGCAGTACGCGCTCGGCTGCGTCTTCTGGGAGCTTACGCTGCAGGCCGTCGAAGGGCATCCACGCGTACTCGCCGGGGAGAGGGGCCCCACCGCCGAGGTACGTCGTCGCGTCCTTGCCGAGCGCGTCGAGTGCGACCTTCGTTGCGAGCAGCGACCCGAGGGCGTCGCCGTCCGGGTTCTCGTGGGTGGTGACGAGGAAGCGGTCGTTCGAGCGGATCGCGTCCGCGACGGCCGCGAGCTCGTTCTCAGTCGTCTGGCGCGAGCTCATCGATCAGCTGGGACATTCTCATGCCCCGCTCAATCGTGGGGTCGTACTCGAAGGCAAGCTGAGGGGTCCGCTTGAGCCTCAGCTCCTCGGCGATCCGGGCCTGCAGGATCCCGTGGGCAGATGCCAGCCCCGCGAGCGTCTGCTCGCGCTTGCGCTCTGAGCCGAGGACGCTCACGAACACGCGCGCGTGCCGCAGGTCGGGCGAGGTCTCGACGCCCGTGACCGTGACGAACCCGATGCGCGGGTCCTGCAGCGAACCCATGGCCTCCGAGAGCACCTCCTTGATCGACTCGTTCACGCGACGCATGCGTTCGGTCATCGGCCTAAAGAAAAGCTGAACCTCCGCGGGTCATAGTGGTAGTTGGATGCGACTGAGCCCTTCAGCCAAGGGAGCGAGCCTAAGTGAGATCGAGGCTCTGTACCGGGAGCGGTTTCCCGAGTTCCGCCGCGTCGCAGCCGCGATCGTGGGCGACCGGGACGCCGCCCTCGACGTCGTGCAGGACGCATTCGGGCTGACGATCAAGCGTCGAGCGCGCTTCCGCGGCGAAGGCCCGCTTGCGGCCTGGGTCTGGCGGACCGTGGTGAACACCGCGCTCGACCATCGGCGAGCGCTGCCGGCTGTCCCGGCGGCCGTGGAGGGCGCCATTCCGCCCGCCAACGGCCGTCCCGAAGAGCCCGCCGCCTTGGCGACGGCCGTCGCGCTGCTTCCCGAGCGCCAACGGCTCGCCCTCTTCCTGCGCTACTACGCGGACCTCGACTATCGGACGATCGCCGAGACACTCGGTATCCAGGTTGGGACGGTCGCGGCGACGCTCCACGCTGCTCGAGCGGCGTTGCGCAACGCGCTGTCGGAGGTTCAATCGTGAGCGACCTCGCGCGCGCCCTGGAGACACTCGTCCCGCCGTTCGACGAGTCCGGCGCTAACTGGGAGGACGCGCTCCGCCGCGGAGACGAGCGTCGTCGCGCTCGCCCGCTGCTCCTTGCCTTCGCCGCGGCCCTCGCCGTCGCGGCCGTGCTGGGAGCGACGCCCGTGGGCCAGGCGCTCGTCACCGGCGCCTTCGACCGCCTCTCGGCCTGGGTCGACGGCGCGCCCGGACGGCCGGCCTCCGCCGAGGAGCGAGAGCTCGTCGCCCGGGCGAACGCGCGCTCCGCCGCGCCGATTCCGGACGGGACGGAGCTCGGACTGCTGGTGAGCACGAGAGTCGACGGCGTGCGCTACGACCTGCTCGGATTCCGCGACCGGGGCTCGCTCTGCCTTCGCCTCAGGAGCTCGGCGGGCGTTAGCAAGGACATCGTTCGTGCGGAAGCCGACTGCGTCGCGGAGCAGCTGCTCGTCGATCTCGGCAAGCCGGTCGCCGCCTTCTCGGCGGCGGACCCGTTTCCGCGGAGCCGTATGGTCGCGCTCTACGGCCTCGCGGCCGACCGCGCGTCGGCGGTTGAGGTACGAGGAGAACGGAGCGTGCGGCGCGTGCCCGTCACGAACAACGCGTTCCTGCACGTCTACTCGGGCGAAGGCCCGCGCTTGGGCGAGCGCAACCGCCTCGACTACCGGGCCGACGTACCGGTTCGTGTCACCGCCCTGGGCGCTGACGGCCGGCCACTCGGCTCGGTGCGGATCATGTCGCTGAAGCGCGGGTACCCGGCTCCGCCGTCCGTTCGCGAGCTGCCCGGCCCAGTCGTGATCGATCACGCCCTCGTTGCGCCGCACGTCGGCTGGCTCGACCGAGGGGAGCTCCGCGGCGAGCCTTACGAGTGGCGGAATTCGTTCTTGCCGCGCATGCGTAAGCTCCATCCCAATCCGGCCACGTCGCTCCGCGTGCTCGTCAGCCGATCCTTGGTCGGCGTGTCGGGGCAGCGGGAGCCGTCGTATTGCCTCGCGACCCTCTGGCCGCTCTCCGAGCGGCCGAGCGGAGCGCTGTGCGTCCCCAGCGAGCGCATCGGCGGGCTGCTCGTCCAGCCTGCGAGCGCGATTCCGTTCGACGCCCAATTCCCGGTCTACTACGGGCTCGTCGCCGACGGCGTCGAGTCCCTGGAGCTGTATCTCTCGAGCGGAGCGCGCGCGACGATCCCGATCGTCGACAACGTCTTCGCGCTCCAGGCCCCGGTCGCCGACCCGCCCAAGCTCGTCGCGTACGACGCCGAGCACCGGGTCGTGGCGATCGAGGTTATCTCGTACTGAGCGCTACTCGTCGAGCGTGACGACTTCGCGCTCAGTGCCCACGAGCTCGTACTCCTGCCCGTTCAGGTAGCGCACGGCCTCCTCGAGCAGCCGCTCTGCCTCGCCGTGGTCGCGGGCGGCGCAGGCCAGCGTGAGGCGTGCGCGCTGCCAGAGGTCGTGGTGGTCGACCTCGGCGACCGACGCGCCGAAGCGGTTCTGGAGCTGTGCCTTCGCCGACTTGACGTGCTTGCGCTTGCCCTTCAGCGAGCCCGCCTCGGGGAAGTGCAGCTCCACTGAGAGGATTCCTACGAAGCCGGCGCCCACGCCGACATCTTGACTAGGTCTCCGAGAGATCTGTGCGCTCGACCTGGCGGATCTCGAAGGCCTCCAGGACGTCGCCTTCCTTCACGTCGTTGAAGCCGTCGAGCAGGATCCCGCACTCGAAGCCTTCCTCGACCTCGCGCACGTCGTCCTTGAAGCGCTTCAACTGCGCGATCGATGTCTCGTGGACGACGGTGCCCTCGCGCACGACGCGCACGCGCGCGCCGCGGCGGACCAGGCCACTCGTGACGTACGAGCCCGCAATCGTGCCGAGCCTGGACACACGGAAGAGCTGGCGCACCTCGGCCTCGCCGAGCGTCTCTTCGGTCGTGACCGGCTTGAGCATGCCGACGAGGGCCTGCTCGATGTCCTCGGTCAGGCGATAGATGACGCTGTAGGTGCGGATCTCGACGCCCTCGCGCTCGGCGGAGGCCCGCGCCTCGGCGTTCGGCCGCACGTTGAAGCCGACGACCATCGCATCGGACGCGGCCGCGAGCATGACGTCGTTCTCGGAGATGCCGCCGACGCCCGTGTGGATGACGTTGACGCGCACCTCCGGGTGCTGGATCTTCTGCAGCTCCGAGACCGCGGCCTCGACCGACCCGTCCACGTCCGCCTTGACGACGAGGTTCAGGTCCTGGACGGCGCCCTCCTGCATCTGCGTGAAGAGCGTCTCCAGCGAGACGCCGGCCGGGCGGCGCTGCGCCAGCTGCTCGCGGCGCACGCGCTCGCCGCGCAGGTTCGCGAGGTGCCGCGCCTGTCGCTCGTTCTCGACGACGCGCGCGTGCTCGCCGGCCGCGGGCGGCTTGTCGAAGCCGATGATCTCGACCGGATCGCCGGGCCCGGCCTCCTTCACCTTCTCGCCGCGGAACGTATGCAGGGCGCGCACCTTGCCCCAGGCGTCGCCGGCGACGATTGCGTCCCCGACACTCAGCGTGCCGCGGTGGACGAGCATCGTCGCCACCGGGCCGCGGCCGACGTCGAGACGTGACTCGATGATCGGCCCAGACGCCTCGGCGCGCGGGTTCGCCTTCAGCTCGAGCTCGGCGTCCGCGACGAGCAGCACCTTCTCGAGCAGGTCGTCGAGGTTCTGCTTCTCCTTCGCGGACACGTCCGAGTACTGCGTCGTCCCGCCCCACTCCTCCGGCTGCAGGTCCTCTTGGGTGAGCTCGGTGCGCACACGCTGCGGATCGGCGTCGGGCTTGTCGACCTTGTTCACCGCGACGACGATCGGCACCTCGGCTGCCCGCGCGTGTGCGATCGACTCCTGCGTCTGCGGCTTCACCCCGTCGTCGGCGGCGACGACGAGGACGGCGACGTCGGTCACCTTCGCGCCGCGCGCGCGCATGGCGGTGAAGGCCTCGTGGCCGGGCGTGTCGAGGAACGTGATCTTGCGGCCGTCGTGGTCGGCCTGATAGGCGCCGATGTGCTGCGTGATGCCGCCGGCCTCGGTCTCGACGACCGATGCCTCGCGGATCGCGTCGAGCAGAGTCGTCTTCCCGTGGTCGACGTGGCCCATGATCGTCACGACCGGCGGGCGCGGGACGAGATCCTCGTCGGCGTCCTCGTACACCTCCGGGAGCTCGTCCTCCTCGGCGACGTGCTTGATGTTGACCTCGCGCTTGACCTCTGCCGCGATCAGCTGGACCGCCTCGTCGGAGAGCGTCTGCGTGATGGTGACCATCTCGCCGAGGCCCATCATGATCTTGATGATCTGAACCGCTGGAATCCCGAGGGCGGCGGATAGCTCCTTGACGGATACGCCCGAGGCGACGGTCACCGGCCCGGTCGGCGGCGGCGCCGGCGGAGCCTTCGGCCGCGGTTCCGTGCGCTCGCGCTGCTGCCGTGAATCAGGGCGCGGGCGTGCGGCGCCCGTGTCGATGACGACGCGGCGCTTGCGGCCCCGGCTGGGCGCCTGGCGCGGCCGGACGGGCCTGTTCGGTTTGTTTCCTTTCGAATCAGCCATGGTGTTTCGAGTCAGTGTAGAGAGCAGAGAGGCCTTGATCGACCCGCACTGGCCGCCGCAGCGTGCGTGCAAACGCCCTGCGTGCGACCGCTCGTTCGAAGCACTGGAGCCGTTGGCACGTGTATGCGCCGCGCCCGGGCCCGTTCGCGCTCGGTGTCAGGACGCCGTCGAGCGCGACGAATCGCCGAAGCTCGCGCTTCGGCGCCTTGCGGCCGCAGCCGGCGCACGTCCTGACCGGCTCCGGGTTCACGCAGCGCCTTGCTCGTCCCCTTCCTGTCCGAGGGCGGGCGACTCGACCTCGGGCTCGGGGCCTGGGCCCTCGCGGACGTCGCCGACGGGCGCGGTCTCGTGGACCGGCTCGTCCGTCTCCGGGACGGCCTCGGTGAGGATTTCCTCGTCCGGAAGGTCGGTTGCCTCCTCCGGCGTCTCCGCGGCGCTCGCCTCGGGCTCGCCGCCTCCGACGTCACTGCTGTCTGACACCGGGACGGTGTCCGACACCTCTCCGTCGGAAGTCTCCGCAGCGCCGGCGACCGGCGCTGCCGGGACCGTCTCGCCGGCGGCCTCGCGCGCTGCAAGCTCCTGGTGCGCGGGGATCCCGCAGAAGCGCGAGCCCGGCAGCGCGGCATTCGGGCAGCGCTTGCCGTTCGCGAGGATCGCGGCGCAGCGGCCCGAGAACTCGCCGCCGCCTTCCTCCTCGCCCGCGAAGGCCGCCTCGGCCTCCGCCTGCGCGAACTCCTGGTCGGATTGGATGTCCACGCGCCAGCCGGTCAGCCGGGCTGCGAGCCGAGCGTTGAGCCCCTCCTTGCCGATTGCGAGCGCGAGCTGATCTTCGGGCACAACGACGGTCGCCTCCTTCGTCTCGTCGTCGACGAAGACCTCACGTACGCGCGCGGGCGACAGCGCCTTGGCGATGAACCGGGCCGGCTCAGTGTTCCAGGGGATGATGTCGATCTTCTCGCCGCGGAGCTCCGAGACGACCATGCGCACTCGCGAACCGCGCGGGCCGACGCACGCGCCGACCGGGTCGACGCCCTGGGCGTGCGACTCGACTGCGATCTTCGACCGGTAGCCGGGCTCTCGCGCGACGCCGCGGATCTCCACGAGGCCATCCGCGATCTCGGGCACCTCGAGCTCGAACAGCGTCCGGATCAGCTCCGGGTCGCGGCGCGACAGGATCACCTGCGGGCCCTTCGTGCCCGAGCGGACCTCGGTGATGACGGCCTTGATGCGGCTGCCCTGCTCGTAGCGCTCCCCGTCGACCTGCTCGGAGCGCGGCAGGAGCGCCTCGACCTTGCCCAGGTCGACGAGGACGTTGTTGCGGTCGCCGGCCTGCTGGACGATGCCCGTCACGACCTCGCTGACGCGGTCGACGTACTCCTCGTACATCATCTCGCGCTCGGCCTCGCGGATCCGCTGCAGGATGACCTGCTTCGCGGTCTGCGCCGCGATGCGGCCGAAGTTCTCCGGAGTGACGTCCGCACGCTTGATCTGGTCCTCGGGCACCTCGGACCAGTCGACCATCAGGTCGTCGTCGTTGATGAGCGTGTGCGAGCGCTCGCCGTTCTCGGCCTCGAGCTGCTCCAGCTCGGTGATCGCCCGCTCTCGAGCCTCCTCGATCAGGCGCTCCTCGATGTCCGGCGGGAGCTCGATCGAAAAGACGCGGAAATCGCCCTCGTCGTCGAGCTCGACCGTCGCGTGGCGCGCGGCGCCGGGCGTCTTCTTGTAGGCGGCGAGGAGGGCGTCCTCGAGCGCGGCGATCAGCGTGTCGCCCTCGATTCCCTTCTCTTTCTCGATGACGCGAACGGCTTCGATGATCTCCCGGCTCATCTCAGGTCCTCTCTCCAATCAGATTGCCCCGCACGATCGAGTCGTACGGGATGTCAACGGGCTGATCGTCTCCGGTGGCGACCTTCAGGCCGCTCGAGTCGGCGGCGACGACCTCGCCGCGGAAGCGCTTTCGCCCCCCGATCTCGTCCGCGGTGCGCAGGGCGACGCGTCGGCCGACGACGCGCTCGAAGTGGCGCGGCTCGCGCAGCGGCCGATCCGTTCCGGGGGAGGAGACGTCCACCGAGTAGCGGTCGAGGTAGTCCCGCAGCACCTCCGTCACGCGCTCGCAGAGCGCGTGGTCGACGCCCTGTGGATGGTCGATGAAGACCGTGAAGCGCTCCGGCCCGGAGAGCTCGACGGCCAGCACCTCGACCCCGGGCACGCTGCGCTCGACCCGAGGTGTGACCTCGCGGTAGAGCGTGCGTTCCTTGTCGTACGGATCAGCCATGTGTGTGCCTTCTCAAAAAAAACGGGCGCGGCGCGCCCATTTCGAACCAGCGAAATGTGGTGGTACTTGAGGATAGCGAACGAGAAAGGCATCTGGCGGCCCGGTTCTGATGCGACCGCCGAAGGGAGATCCTTGCAAAGAGGCAGCAAACTCCTTACATGACTTGTTTAGGGTCGACAGGATGGTCGTGCGCCTGAGCTCCTTCGCGACTGTCCTTGGACTGCTGGCAGCGGTTGGATCGGGCAGCTCCGCGACGACGTTCGATTCCCGCGCCGAAACTGGCAGCGCTGCGATCTACTCCGTGCGTCCGGACGGGCACGGCCGACGGCTCGTCGCGCGGCCCAACCCTCCTGTTCCCTACTTCGCCCGCTCGCCGGACGGCACCCACATCGCGTTCTTCCGCGCGGAGGACGGCGCGGTATACATCAGCAGGCCCTCAGGCGCGAATCGAGTGCAGGTCACGCCTCCGGGAAGCGGCTACGGCGCTCCCGTCTTCTCCCCGGACGGCGAGAAACTCGCGCTCGGCACGCCCGGGACGTCCTGCGGTCCTCGGTGCACCACGCTCGGCTCCTTATACGTCGTCGACACGGACGGCCGCAATCTTCATCGAGTTGCCGACGAGGGTGGAGGGCCGTCGTGGTCGTCTGACGGGAGACAAATCGCCTACCGCGGCCCGCTCGGGATCTACGTTGTCGCAGCGGCGGGCGGAAGCTCCAGGCTCGTCGGTCCAGACGGCCGCTTGCACGTCTGGGCACCGCGCGGCCGGCGGATCGCTTACATCGGCTCGAAGGGAGGCTACGGCGTGCCGTGCTTCGTCAACGCCGATGGGTCGGGACGACGCTGCATGAGCGGTTTCTCGGCGGTGTGGCCGCCGGTCTGGTCGCCGGACGCGAGTCGGATCGCATTCACGTACGCCGGTCGGAAGTCTTGGCTCGCCGTCGCCCGCGCGGACGGCCGAGGTCTCCGACGGTTTACCGTCCGTGCTCAGCGGCCGCGTCCGCTCGCATGGTCTCCGGACGGCAACCGTCTCGTCTACGAGGAGGGCTTCGGAGTGCAGCGATTCCTCGTGCGGCCGTTGGCTGCGAAAGCCAGGTCGACTGTGGTCGCGAGCGCACCGGTGCGGGGCCGGCTGACCGAAGATGTCCGCTGGCGCGCAGGCAGGATCAGCTATGTGGTCTACGAGGCAGTCTCGGCGCTCACCCCAGGACGATGGTCACCGGCCCGTCGTTGAAGAGCTCGACGCGCATTCGCGCTCCGAAGACGCCCGTTTCGACCTCCACAACCACCGCGCGGAGCGCCGCGCAGAACGCCTCGTAGAGCCGTTCGGCCTCCTCCGGGGGCGCCGCGTCGCCGAAGCTCGGGCGGTTGCCCTTCGCGGTGTCGGCGATCAGCGTGAACTGGCTGACGACGAGAGCGGCGCCGCCGGTGTCGACCAGGCTGCGATCGAACTTGCCGGCCTCGTTCTCGAAGATGCGCAGGCGCGCGACGCGGCCGGCCAGCCGCTCCGTCTCGGCGGGCTCGTCGCCGCGCGCGACACCGAGCAGCACGCAAAGGCCCGGCCCGATCTCGCCGACGACCTCCTCCCCCACTCGCACGCGCGCGTGCGCGACGCGCTGGACGACGGCTTTCACTCGTTGAGGTCTTTGATGCGCGACGAGTAGCGCTCGCTGCCGGGCCGCAAGGACCGGGCGAGCTTGTACTGGCCCTGCGCCTCCTTCTCGCGGCCCAGCTTCTCGAGGCTGCGCCCGAGCCCGTAGTGCGCATAGTCGTCGTTCGGCGCGATCTCGGTCATCGCTCGGAACTCGCACTCGGCCCTCTCGTAGTCCTGCATGCGGAAGTACGCGATCCCCAGAGCCTCCCGAATGGACGCCTTGTCGGGCTCGCGCCGCTTCGCCTTCTCGAGGGAAACGGTCGCCTGGGCCGGCATGCCTTTCTTCAGGTGCGCGCGGCCCTTCTGGAAGAGGTCGTAGGTCTCACTCATCGCTCACTCTCAAGATAGAGAAAGTTCTCGCGCACGACGTCGGCCGGCTCGGTCAGGTCCCGCGTCGGGCCGATCTCGATCGCGAGCACGGTTTTCCCCCGATCGACGGCCCGCTGAAACGCATCCGAGAGCTCGAACGGCGGGCCGGCCAGATCCCCGAGCGACCCCAGGATCTCGGCGCCCGCGGACCAGAGCGGCGCGGCCGCATGCGGCGTCGCTCCCGGCTCGAGAAACGCCGTCACGCGACCATCCTCGATTTGCAGCGACTTCGATCCGCCGCGTCTCCGCCACGAGATCGCGCCCGAGGCACCCTCGACGGACGCGGCGGTTGCGAAGCGGCCGATGTCTCCGGCGTCGAAGACGGTGTCGGCCGCGCTGATCAGAAACGGCGGCGTGGCCCCTGCCTCCGCGGCGCGACGCACGGCATCCGCCGACCCGAGCGGCTCCGGCTGACGAACGAACTGCAGCTCGAGGCGCGGCTCGGCGCCCGCCGCGAGCGCCTCGACCTGCTCGGCGAGATGCCCCGTGACGACAGTCACCCGCTCGACGCCCGCGTCCGCGAGGTCGTGCAGAAGCGTCACGATCACCGGGCGCCCGTCGATCGGTAGCACCGGCTTGGGCCAGTGCTCAGTCAGCGGCCGCAGCCGCCGGCCCTCGCCCGCGGCCATGACGACGGCGTCGTGCACTACCGCGCGGCGGTAAGCGAGCGGAGCGAGAACGTCCCACGCACGCGAGAGCCGGCGGAGAACGCGCGGCGCAGCGCTCGGCGGACGGCCCGAATCTCCGACCGAGCGGCCCGTGCCGCGGCCGGCGCCGCCTCGGACGGGCCGAAGCGCGCTCGGCCGAGCGCCGCGACGAGCCTCCGTAGCTCGACGCCCGTCTCGTCGCGTACGAGCGCCCGCAGCTCGCCGAGCGTCGTCGCGGGCGGCACGTCGATCCGTTGGTCGGCGAGGAGCTCGACGAGCTCGCGCCGGCACGCGGTCGCCAGTCGGCGCGGGTCGCGCGTCAGGTAGCGGCTGCGCCGCCGCGCGACCTTCGCCACCGCGAGCACCACGAGCAGCGCGGCGATCGCGAGCAGGATCACCTGCACGGCGCCGATCCGGCCACCGCCGCCTTCGCCGTCCTGCGCGCGGCGCAGGTCCCGCGGCGAGCCGCGGCTCCCGCTACTCCCCCGCGCGCGGTCGAGCTGGAAGCGCAGCAAGCTGTCGGCCGCCGTCACCCCTGCCGCCGCCAACACGGCCTGCGCCCCAGGAGCGTCGAACGAGAAAGAGGACGCGCTGTACGGCCCGCTGAGGTTCCCGCGTCCGGGCGTCGGGTCGAAGGGCAGCCAGCCGAACCCCCGGAACCAGACCTCGACCCACGTGTGCGCATTGCGGTCGGTCACGTTCCACGTGCGGCGGTCGCGGTCGTACGTTCCGCTCGTGAAACCTGCGGCGACGCGCGCCGGGATCCCGAGGTAGCGCAGCATGAGCGCCATCGCCCCGGCGAAGTGCTGGCAGTAGCCCTCCTTCGACCTCGTCACGAAGAAGACGAGCGGCGGCATGCTGCGCGTCCGCCGTGGGCTCTCGTCGTAGACGAAGCCGCCGCCCGAGCGGAACCACGCTTCGAGCGCGACCGTCGCCGCGTACGGGTTCGTCGCGCCGCCTGCGATTCGGCGCGCCTGGTCGTACAGGGCCGCGTAGGGCCGGAGGCCGGCGTCCTTCGCGAACAGATCGGCGACCCATGCCTCGCGCCCTGGAGCTCCAAAGGGCGGGATCGCGATGCCTTCGACGGAGAGGTCGCGGCCGTCCTCGGCGATCTCGACCGGATAGTCCGGCTGTGAACGCGCAAGCTGAGCCGGCTTCGGCCGCGGAGCGTAGCCCCACGTCGTGTACTGGTCTCCGCGCGAAAGCAGGCCCGCGACGACTCCGGCGCCGTTCGTCGCGTACTGGATGTCTACGAGCTTGCCGGGGTCGTAGGCGACGGGGACACTTGCTCCGACGAGGTGGTTGTCGCTCAGCGCTTCGACGGTGACGTCTGCGCGGTCCCACGCGTTGGCGTCGCGCGCGGCCCGCGGCAGTAGCAGCCGTGGCTCGGCCGAGAGGTCGTCGAGCGAGCCGCGCTTCGGCGGGAACGCGAGCGTCAGGTCCTCGTCCCACCTGTCGACCGTGAAGCTGTCGAGCGTCGTGGCGCGCCAGTAGGTCGCGCGGCTCGATGCGCGCACGCGCAGGACGCGGGTGCGCTTGTTCGGGAAGCTCACGCCGTCGTAGTTCCCGCGCCAGACGTACGAGACCGTCACCGGGTTGTCCGGCTGGTTGTAGAAGTCCCAGTTCTCCCAGTTGACGAACTGCCGTTTGCCCGCGCCAGCGGACGAGGTCAAGCCGAGAGCGAGAACGAGCACGATCGCGCCGGCGAGCGCCTGCGTCACCGGCCGGCTCGGCCCCGCACGCAGCGCGGCGAGGAGCACGAGCGAGGCGGCGAGCAGGAGGACCCCGCGCGCGAGGTCGTCCCCGGCGGGGTAGATCGTCGCCGGCCAGGCGGCTCCTGCGAGCATGGCCAGGATCGCGAGCGCCGGCCGCCGCCCCGCGATCGCGAGCGCCGCCGCCAGCGAGAAGACGAAGACGGCCAGCAACAACACACCGTGCATCTCCGGCTGCGCGACGCGGTCAAACGGCAGCAAGACGTCGTAGTAGTCGCGGAAACCCGACCAGGCGCGATCGAACAGCGCCCCGAGGAACCGATGCGGCGCGCGCAGCGGCGAGACGTCGAACGCGACGGCCATGGCCGTCAGGGTCGCGAGCGCGGCAGCGACGATGCGCAAGCGCCTTCGCGGCACGAGCGCGGGCGCGACGGCGAGCGCGGCGACGAGCACGAGCTGGCCGAGGCCGGCACGCGGCTGCTCGAGCCGGGCCCAGCTGGCCGCGATCACGCCCACGACGCCGCCGGCGAGCAGCACCGTTCTCAAGGCACCGCCTGCGGTGCCGCTTTCAGCATGCCGAGCGCCGCTCGGCATCCGTCTGAAATGACCGGTCGATGACACCTGATCAAACTCCAGCGGCCTCTGAGCGGGCGGCGACCGCGTGCGGGAGAGCAGAGAGCTTGGCGCGGATGTCGTCACCACGGCCGAGGACCGCGACGGGTATGCCGGCGGCCTGCAGCCGCAGGAGCAGCGGCTCGCGAAGCGGGGTCGATGCTTCGCCGTTGAAGCTCGCCGCGTCGACGAGCACGAGCGACCCCGGCCGGTGCGCACGCACGCGCTGCAGGAGCGCGTCGGCGAGCTCGCGCGACAGCGCCGCGGTGACGACGACGAGGTCGCTCGCCTGCGCGGCCGCGGACGAGTCGCGGACGAGGAACGTCTCCAGCGCCGCGGTCCCCGTCGGCTCCGCGGCCGCCAAGAGCTCACGCGCAAGCTGCCACTCGCCGTCGAACGACGCGACCCGGCGGCTTTCGGGCGGCGAGGTGGTCACGGTGAGAAGCGCCCGTTTCCCACGCAGCGCGTGCATGCGCAGGATCGAGCCTGCGGCGCGCACCTGCTGGTCGAAGCTCTCTCCGACGACTGCGGCCGCGTTCGCGTCGAGCAGCACCGCTACCTCGTCGTGCGGCGCGTCCTCGAGCTCCTTGACCATCAACCGGCCGCGCCGGGCGGTCGTCCGCCAGTGCACGTTTCGCAGCGACTCGCCCTCGGCGTAGTCCCGGACGCTGTGCAGCTCGAAGCCGCTCGTGCGGCGCAGCAGCAGCCGCCCGCCCTCCTGCGCTGCTCCGCCGGCCTCGGAGAAGAGGCGATCGAGCTCGACGAGGCGCGGGTAGACGAGGAGCGTCGCTTGCCCGGCGGTGGGCGACTCCGCGCGGAAGAGGCCGAACGGGTCCTCGAAGAGGGCACGTGCGCCCGAGAAGTGGTAGCGGCCGCGCCGCACCTGCGGCAGCACGTAGCGTCCGGAGAGCTCGTGCCCGTGTCGCGTCAGCGTGACGTGCCGCGCGGCGAAACGGTCGACCTCGTCGACAACGTGGAGCGAATGCGGCGCCGGCGGGCGCGTCGACGCCACTAGGAGCACTGCGACGTCGTCGCCTTCGACGTGCTCCGCGGGGCCGACCGAGCGCTGGAGGTCGATCGGCCGCCGGAGGATACGTACCCAGACCCAGCCGAAAGCGACAACGAGCCCGAGGCCGATCGCGGCCGGGTAGACGACCTCCGCGCCGAACGCCCAGGCCGCCAGGTACGCGGCCGCGGCGAGAGCGAGCACCGCGCGGCCGCGGCCGCTCATGCCGGCACGGGCGTTCGCTCGACGGCTTCGCGCACGAGCGTCTCCGCCGGGATGCCGCCCGCCCGCGCCTCGGGGCCGAGGATCAGGCGGTGTGCGAGCACGGGAGCGGCGACGCTCTTGACGTCGTCGGGCAGCACGTACTCGCGGCCGTCGCTGAGCGCGCGGGCCTTCGCCACGCGGAGGAGCGCGATGCCGGCCCGCGGGCTCGCGCCGAGGTACAGCCGCCCGTCCGAGCGCGTCGCGCCGACAAGGTCGACGACGTAGCGGTGGATGCTGTCCTCGACGAAGACGCGCGTCGCCTCCTCGATCACGTCCGTGATCCCGGTCGCGGTGGTCACGGGCTCGAGACCCTCCAGCGGAGCTCCGGTCGTCTGCTCCGCGAGCATCCGCGCCTCCTCGGCGGGCGGTGGGTAGCCGATGTCGACCCGCATCGTGAACCGGTCGAGTTGCGCCTCCGGCAGGGGGTATGTGCCCTCGTATTCGATCGGGTTCTGGGTCGCCATGACCATGAACGGCCGCCCGAGCGCGTAGCTGACGCCGTCGATCGTGACCTGGTTTTCCTGCATGCACTCGAGGAGCGCGGCCTGCGTCTTCGGCGGCGCGCGGTTGATCTCGTCGACGAGCAGGAGGTTGGCGAAGACGGGGCCGGGCCGGAACTCGAACTCGTTCGAGCGCTGGCTGAAGACGTTCACACCGGTCACGTCCGATGGCAGCAGGTCCGGCGTGAACTGCATGCGCGAGAAGGAGCAGTCGAGCGAGCGCGCGAGCGCCTTCGCGAGCATCGTCTTCCCCACGCCCGGGAAGTCCTCGATGATCAGATGGCCCTCGCTGACGAGGCTGAGCACGCAGAGACGGAGGGTCTCGACCGGCGCGTGGACGACGCGGCCGAGGTTCTCCGTGACGCGGCGGACGACCTCCGCGGATTCTTCGAGCGACGCTCTCGTCACGCGCTCGGCCATCAGACGAGCCTCTCCACGGCGTCGAGGATCTCGGCCGCGATGTCGTCCTTCGACGCCCTCGCGATCAGGCGCTCACCGTCGGCCGAGAGCAGGACGACCTCGTTCTCGGCGGCCTCGAATCCGATGTCGCCTCGGGACACGTCGTTGTAGACGACGAGATCGACGCCCTTGTCAGCGAGCATCCCGCGCTTGCGCTCGAGCCCTTGCGGCCCGTGGTCGGCGCCGAAGCCGACGAGCACCTGACCGTTGCGGCGGCGCTCGCCGAGCGTGCGCAGGACGTCAACGGTCGGCTCGAGCTCCACCGTCCAGGGTTTCCCGTCCTTCGGTCGCTTGTCACTTCGGACGACCGCCGGGCGGTAGTCGGCGACGGCCGCGGCCATGAGGATCACGTCAGCGTCGGCGCGGGCCGTCACCTCGCGTTCGACGTCGGCCGCGGTCGGCGCCTCGACGACGTCGACGCCCGCGGGTGGGTCGACTGCGAGGTTGGACGCGACGAGCGTCACCTCCGCCCCACGCCGCTGCGCCTCGGCCGCGAGCGCCACGCCCATCCGGCCCGACGAGCGATTGCCGAGGAAGCGGACGGAGTCGAGTGGCTCGCGCGTCCCGCCGGCGGTGACGAGCACGTGCTTGCCGGCGAGACCGCTCACGCGCCCAGCAGCTCCTGGCAGCGCGCGAAGATGTCCTCCGGCTCGGCCATCCTCCCCATCCCCTCGCCGCCCTCGGCGAGCTCGCCTTCGACCGGCCCGACGAACTCGACGCCGCGCTCACGCAGCAGCTCCGCGTTCGCCTGGGTCGCGGGGTGCGCCCACATGCGGTCGTTCATCGCCGGCGCGACGAGGAGCGGGCCGCGGTGCGCCAGCGCGGCTTCGCTGAGCACGTCGTCTGCGAGCCCGTGCGCCAGCTTCGCCATCGTGTGGGCGGTCAGAGGAGCGACGACGAAGAGATCGGCCTGCGTGAGGTGCGGGTACGGGCTCTCGGCGGCCGAGCGGTTGGCGAGCGCGGCGAAGGTCTCGCGCGTGACGAAACGCTCGGCGCCCGCGGTCACGATCGGAACCACCTCGTGGTCGGCGCGCACGAGGCGCCGCGTCAGTTCACAGGCTTTGTAGGCGGCAATGCCGCCGGTGACGCCCAGAAGGACCCGAGCCATCAGCAATCTCCCCAGTTGGCCAACCGGACCGGGCTGTGGGCGGAGCCGGACTTGGCCCGGCGGGAGCCCGAGTGGGGCCGG
>DASQWH010000064.1:0-17211 GCA_035640335.1 Gaiellaceae bacterium
CGCGCCGGCTGCAGCGCGCCGTCGGTCGGGTGCCGGATTGCGGCACCGTAGAGCCGGGCGAGTGCCGGCTCGAGATTGTCGACCCATTCGACGGCGAAGCCGTCTTCGCGCAGCGCCTCGTAGTCGGCCGCGAGCTCCTCGCGCTCGTCTTCGTCTGCGGCGAGCTTGAGGCTTCCTGTGCGGCGGAGCGCGTCTCCCGCGAGCTCGGCCATTCGATCAAGATACGTCTCGCTCATGCGCCAGAGTGCGGCCGCCCGCTCTGCGCCCAGGCGCTCCCGGGTCTCGACGTACGACAGCGCCGTGCCGCGCAGGGCGAACCCGCCATTGCGGCCACTAGCGCCGGACGCGATCGCCCGCGCCTCGTGCACGCGGACGCGGATGCCGGCGCGGGCGAGCTCCAGCGCACACGAGCAACCGGTGACACCGCCGCCGACGACGGCGACGTCGACGGGCCCGGCGCCGCTTGCCGGGAGTGACACGGCAGGCTCCTCCAGCCAGTAGGAGGTCACGTGCCGATGCTAGTGGCCCGAAAGAATCCTCCCGCCTCGTTCGCCAGCCCGGCGAGCTCGAGCTCCGTCAGCGCGGCCGCGATCGTGCCTGCCTCGAGCCGCGTTGCCCGCGCGAGCTCGTCCGCTGCGGCCGCGCTCTCCCGCAGTGCAGTCAGGACCGCCTCGGCCTCCGCGCTCACCTCTGCCTCTGTCGGTGCCACCGGTGCAAGGTCGAAGAGGTCGAGCACGTCCTTGCTCGACGTCAGCGGTGCAGCGCCGAGTCGAAGCAGATCGTTCGTCCCGGCACTCAATGCAGATGTGATCTCTCCCGGCACGGCGAAGACCTCCCTCCCCTCCTCCAGCGCCAGGTCGGCCGTGATCAGCGCGCCGCTTCGCTCTCGCGCCTCGACGACGGCGGTCACGGCGGCCAGGCCGGCGATGATCCTGTTCCGCGCGGGAAACCTCCACGGTGCCGGCACCACTCCCGGCGCGTACTCCGAGACGACGAGGCCGCGCTCACGGACTCGGCGGGCCAGCTCGGCATGCGCCGCCGGGTAGTCACGGTCGGCGCCGCAGCCCAGCACCGCGACCGTGAGGCCACCGGCCTCGAGCGCGCCGCGGTGGGCCTCGCCATCGATGCCGCGCGCGAGACCGCTGATGACCACGAGCCCGGCGGCGGCGAGCTCCCGGCCGAGCATCCGCGCGACCTGGCTGCCGTACGGCGAGCAGGAGCGCGCGCCGACGATCGCCGCGCCTGCGTTCCGTAGGAGCTCCGTCGAACCGCCGCCGCGAATGAAAAGGCCGACGGGCGGATCGTGAATGGCGCGCAGGAGCGGCGGGAAATCGGGGTCGGACCGCGGCAGCCAGCGGATCCCGGCCCGTCGAATCGCCTCGAGGTACGCAGTGGCGTCGAAGCGCTGGCGGAACGCCCGGAAGCGCGGGTCGCGAGGCTCGCCGACGACGTGCGTTCCTGTCTCAGCCCCGAAGGCGGCCCATGCCAGCTCCCTCAAGCGAATGTCAACTCCCTCGGCGACCGGTAGGCCAGCGCCTCGGACACGTCGGAGGCCTCGACCCGGTCCGAGCCGCCAAGCGCGGCGATCGTCTCGGCGACGCGGCGCGCCCGCGCCCGGCCACGGCCCGAAAGCGGCAGCCGCTCGACCGCGCGGTCGAGCAGGACCGTCGCCTCGGCAGCCCATTCCGGCCGCGCCTGCCCCAGCCGCCCCCGGGCCGCGAGGACGCGCGCACGAACGCGCTCGGAGGCCTCGCCCTGCGGGGCCGCGAGCTCGTGCGCACGAGGGCGGGGCATCGCGACGACCAGGTCGAAACGGTCGAGCAGCGCCCGCGAGAGCTTGTCTCGGAAGGCTGCGAGCCGCTGCGGGGAGCACGAGCACTCGGCGGCGGCGTCACCGCGGGCGCCGCAAGGGCAGAGGTTCATCGTCGCGACGAGCTGGAAGCGCGACGGAAAGATCGCGCGGCCGCCGACGCGCGCGACGGCGACGATGCCGTCCTCGATCGGCTGCCGCAGCGCCTCAAGCGCCGGGCGGGCGAACTCGGGCAGCTCGTCGAGCATCAGCACGCCGCGGTGCGCGAGCGTGATCTCCCCCGGCCTCGGCCCCGGCCCGCCGCCGACCATCGCCGCGACGGACGCGTTGTAGTGCGGCGCGCGGAAGGGCGGCTGCGTGATCAGCGGCCGACCGGGGTCGATAAGCCCGGCGACGGAATGGATCCGCGTGACCTCCAGCGCGTCCGCGGTGTCGAGCGGCGGGAGCACGCCGGGCAGCCGCCTGGCGAGCATCGTCTTGCCGGTGCCGGGCGGGCCGCCGAAGAGCAGGTTGTGCCGGCCCGCGGCCGCGATCTCGAGCGCCCGGCGCGCGCGCTCCTGTCCGCGCACGTCGGCAAGGTCGGACAAGGCCTCTTCCGGCCGGCGACCGTTCCGCGCGACAAACGGCTCGGGGTCGGCCTCGCCGCGCAGATACGCGGCTGCCTCCGCCAAGTGCCGAAGCGGCACAGGGTCGACGCCCGCGAGCGCGGCTTCGGGCGCTGAGCGAGCCGAGCAGAGGAGCCGCGTCAGCCCCGCTCCCCGCGCCGCCTCGGCGGCGGCCAGCACGCCGCCGACGGGCCGGACGCGGCCGTCGAGCGCGAGCTCGCCGAGCGACGCGTGCTCACGGAGGCGCTCGCGCGGGATCTGGCCCGACGCCGCCAGCACGGCGAGGGCGATCGGCAGGTCGAAGCCCGAGCCCTCCTTGCGGAGCGCCGCGGGCGCGAGATTGACCGTGATCCGCCGCACCGGCCAGTCGAGCTCCGCGGAGGCGATGCCGCTGCGGACACGGTGCTTCGCCTCCTGGCAGGCGCGGTCGGCGAGGCCGACGATCGAGAAGCCGGGCACGCCGTTCTCGAGGTGCGCCTCGACCTCGACGCGGCGGGCGTCGAGGCCGACGAGCGCGTGCGTGACCGTGCGCGCGAGCACCCGCCCGAAGCTAGGCGCTCAAGGCGCGCGCGTCTGAGCCGAAACTGTGCTGAAATCGCGTTTCCGAACCTGTAAACCGGAGGCATGACTCACATGCGCCCGCCGCGCGCACTCCTCATCTCTCTCGCCGCCCTCGCACTCGGTGCCGCCACGGTCGCGACGGCCGCCGCCCCCGTGGCGGTGAAGTCCTCGAACCGCAACGAGCAGGCGCCCGCAGCCGGGGGCGAGTGGTTCGCTTGGTCGAAGAGCCGCGCGAAGTACCCGAGCCCGTTCGACGTCTGGGCCCAGCACCTGACCGAGCCGGCGTTCAAGGTCAATCCGCGGAACACGCAGGCCTACACGGGCGGCGTCGACGGCACGCGTCTCGTCTACCAGGTGCTCTTCAACTACGGCGCCGCCGGCTCCGACCTGCGCCTCTTCGATCTCGCGCTCCGGCGGCACGTGCCTCTGCCGGCCGGCGTGAACACGAAGCGCTGGGAGTGCTGCGCGACCCTGTCCGGCAGCTGGCTGCTCTTCAGCAGAGGGCTCGCCTACAGCCGCTACCTGCAGCTGGTCATGCTCCGCAACCTCGTCACGGGCGAGGAACGCGTCCTCGATCGGCTGGTCAACAAGGAGGGGCTGCTCAGCGCAGGGCAGGTGAGTGGCAACTTCGCCGTCTGGGCGAAGTGCAACCCGTACCCGCGCTGCCAGATCAGCCGCCACGACATCGTCGCCGGAACGACGACGCCGCTGCCGGTTCCCGCGGGCAAGGTCGCGTACAGCCCGTCGGTGACGCCGCTCGGCACGACGTACCACGGGCGCAGCAATCCGGGCTGCGGGAGGAGGGTCGAGCTCGTCAAGCAGCCGCTCGTCGGCGCGGCGCAGGTGCTCGTCGCGCTTCCCGCCGGCCAGGACCTCGACGTCACGTCGGCCCTCCTCGACCTCGGGCAGCCCACGGGCGTGACGATGGCGAAGGTCTACTACGACCGAATCATTTGCCGGACGAGAGCCTGGGACATCTTCGTCGTCAACGACCTCGAGCGGCCGCCACCGCCCGTCACGCGCTAGCGACGATCACGTCCTCGTAGAACTCTCCCGCGCGCCGGCCGGTGCGGCGGTTGACGTGCCGTCGGTAGCTCGTCTCGATCGCCAGGCCGGCGCACTCGAGGATGCCCTGGTAGAGGTCGCGCCGGTCGTTGATCACGATCACGACTGGCGCACGGCGCTTGAGCAGCCGCCGGACGTTGTCGAACGCCTCCGCCATTCCGTCGACGTAGTCGGCGACGGCCTTCGCGCTCGTCCCGCGCTCCGCCGGACCGAGCTCGAGCTCGCGGTGGTCTTCGAGACCGAGCAGCTCATAGGCGTAGCGGTGCTGCTCGTGGTAGTCGATCAGCCCGGGGTACGGCGGTGATGTGACGACGCCGTCGAACTGGCCGTCGACCCGGAGGGCGCGCACGTCGCCGTGGTGGACGGTCGCGTCGCGCCGCATGGTGCGCACGCGCGCGAACTCGCGGATCCGGGCGAGCGTGTCGAGCGCGTAGCGGCGCAGGAAGTGCTCGGCACGCTCGACCGGCCGACAGGTGCGGCGGTGCTTGTGGCACCAGTACTCCTCGCGCTGCGGTACGCGCGGGAAGTCGAGGTCGAAGTGCGTCGTGCGGCGGGCGGAACGCGCGGCGCGGGCGAGTACGACCCGCAGGACGTCGGCATGCTCGTACTGCGGCACGAGCGAGCGAAAGACGAGGAGCTCGGTCGCGGCCTGCGGCGCGTACCACTCGGCGACATACGGCGAAGGCTCTTCGTCCGTCTCGCCGCCCGACCCCTCGAGCCGCCGGACCGCGTCGCGCAGGTCGTGCTCGAGCGCGAAGAGGTTGTACTCCCTCGTCTTGACCTCCATGAGCAGGCAGTTGAACGCGGCCACGTCGATGCCAACAGCGTCGCGCCCGCTTTCGAGCGCCTGGACGAGCGTCGTGCCCGAGCCGGCGAACGGGTCGAGCACGCGTCGCGCACCGGGCAGATGCCGCTCGAGGAGCGCCTCGACCAGCTGCGGGACGAACTTGCCCAGGTACGGGTGCAGGCGGTGGACGTGCTTCGTCCGTTCACGCTCGGGCAGGTCGCGCTCCGACCAGGAGAGGTCGAGGTCGACGTCGAGGCCGCGATAGAGCGCTTCCTGAGTCGGAGCCATGGCTCCGCTGGGTTCGGCGCGAGCAGCGCTACCCCTCGTCAGTCCACGCAACGGCCAGCTCGACCTCGTGCTCGTCCGAGCGCCGGTAGTGCTCGCCCGTGACGGTCAGCCCGTGCGCCCTGAGGACGCCGGCGACGGGCTCGGCGCGAGGCGAATCGGGGCGCCGGAAGCTGCCGTCAGACGAGAAGATCGCCCGCCGGCCGAGGCGCGCGACCTCGGCGACCGCCCCAAGGTCGAGGCGCGCATGCACGAAGTCGAAGCGGAACGGCGGCTGCCACGTGCGGACGTCCGCGTGCCAGATCCGGTCCGCCCACTGCGGCAGGCGCCTCCGCGCCAGCTCGACGAGGCCCGGCGCGAAGTCGATGCCGTACGGCTCGAGCGTGAACGACGACCAGGCGACGACCGACTCCAGCAACAGCCCGTTCGCGCAGCCGACGTCGAGGAACGTGCCGTCGCCGTCGATCGCCTCGACGATCCCGCGTCGGGCCGCCTCCCAGCGCTCCGCAGAGCCATGGAAGCCCGATTGCGCCCGGGGATCGCCGCCGGCCAGGTAGGCCGCGTCGAAGTCAGAGGGCGTTCGCAACACGCTCCGCCCTGCCGGCCCGATCTGCGGCGACGTCGAAACGGACCTGGCAGCCCGCGAGCTCCGGCCGCGCCGCGAGCCACGCTTCGCCTGCCCGCCGCAGCCGCCGTATTTTCTCGCGCGAGACCATCTCGAGCGGATCGCCGTGACCACGCCCACCCTTCGACTTGACCTCACAGAAGACGATCGTCCGGCCCCGGCGCAGGACGAGGTCGAGCTCGTAGCCGCCCGCCCACGCGTTCTCGGCGAGCACGCGGTAGCCGCGCAGCCGGTAGCTCCAGCGCGCGCGGCGCTCCGCCTTCGAGCCCGTGACGCGGCTACTCGACGTCTGCGTCCGCTTCCGCGGCGAAGCGGGCTGCGAGCTCCTCTTCACTGAGATAGCAGAGCGCCTGGAACGAGCGGCGATGGATCTCGGACGGCCCGCGCTCGCGCACGACGCGCGAGTGGCCGGGCGTGATGTAGCCCACGTGCGAGCGGAAGCCGAAGTGCGGGTAGAGCGCGTCGGCCCGCCGCATGTAGCGGTCGCGGACGACCTTCGCGACGATCGACGCAGACGCGATCGCAGCGCTGTGCTCGTCGCCGTCGACGACCGCGAAGTGCTCCGGCGCCTCACGGCCGAGCCGGAAGCCGTCGACGAGGCAGAGCTCGGCCGGCGGCGCGAGCGCATGCAGCGCCCGTCGCAGCGCGTTGAGGTTCGAGCGGTGCAGGCCGACCCGGTCGATCTCGCCCGGCGACACGATCTGCACCGCGATCTTCGCGGCGCAGCCGACGACGGCGCGGAACAGCTCTTCACGTTCCTCGGGCGCCACCTGCTTGGAGTCGTTCAGACAGGCGAGGGGCCGCACCCGGTGGTCGCGCAGCGAGGCGTAGTCGAGGAGAACTCCCGCCACGACGAGCGGCCCGGCCAGCGATCCTCGCCCGGCCTCGTCGGCGCCCGCCACGAGGCGCGCCCCGAACCGGCGGTCGAAGCGGAGGAGCCTAGCTCCGGTCTTCTGCGGGCTCTGGCTCGGGCTGCGGCTCTTCCTCAGCCGCGGCCTCAGGATCCCCGGGCTCGAGCTCTTCTTCCGCGCGCTGCTCCGGCGCCTCTTCGGGCGGCGCCTCGGCTTCGCTCTCCGCTGCGGCTGCCTCGTCTCCGGCACCGGCCGAGGATACCGGCCCCGTGTGCTGCCGCTCGCGGACGCGCGCCTTCCGTCCCAGCTTCGACCGCAAGTAGTAGAGCTTTGCGCGGTTGACGTCGCCGATCGCCTGCACCTCGATCTTCTCGATCTTCGGCGAGTGCACCGGGAACGTGCGCTCGACGCCGACGCCGAAAGACTGCTTGCGCACCGTGAACGTCTCGCGCGCGCCGGAGCCTTGCCGCTTGATGACGATGCCCTCGAAGACCTGGACGCGGCGGCGCTGGCCCTCGATGACCTGGAAGTGCACACGCACGGTGTCGCCCGCCTTGAACTGGGGCAGGTCGGACCGCAGCTGGCGCTGCTCGAGTAGCTCGATCGGGTTCGTCATGGCGAGGAAAAAGGCCCTGCGGCCCGAACGGCATGCTAGCGAATCGAGATTCGCTCGACCGGCCAGTAGGTCACGACCACGGGGCCGATCAGGTCGGCTCGTGCCACGTAACCGAAGCGACGCGAGTCACACGAGGACGCGCGATTGTCGCCGAGCATCAGGTAGCGGTCCTTCGGGATCGCCCGCGGCGGAAACGACTCCCGGTCGCGGCGAGCCGGCTTGACGTACGGCTCCGACAGGCGCTTGCCATCGATGAAGACGACTCCGTTCTGGACGCGCCACATCTCGCCCGGAAGCCCGACGATCCGCTTCACGTACACGCCGGCCGCGCCGCAGAGCATTTCCGCGCGCGCCGGCGTGTCGAACGCCGCGAGGTCTCCCCGATGCGGGTCGCGGAGCTTGTAGAGCACGCGCGAGACGGCGATCCGGTCGGCCGTGTCGGCGAGGCAGCCCGCCGCGGGCCGCGGGCAGTGCAGCGTCGGCTCCATGGCCGAGGAGGGCACCCGGTACGTCTTCGAAGTCAGGGCGACGAGAGCGAACAGCCCGCCCGCGACGACGAGCAGGACGAGCACGGCGCGCCGGAAGCCGCGCATCGCTAGAGCAGCTGGATCCGCTTCGGCGGCCAGTAGACCGCGAAGACCGGCCCGATCAGGTTGTCGCGCGGCACGTAGCCCCAGCGCCGCGAGTCACACGACTGCTCGCGGTTGTCGCCGAGCATCAGGTAGCGGTCCTTGGGGATCCGCCGCTCCGGAATCGTCTCGTTCAGCGGCCTGCGATCGGCCTCGATGTAGGGCTCGCTCAAGCGTCGGCCGTTGATGTAGATGTAGCCGTTCTCCTCGCGCCAGCGGTCCCCGGGCAGCCCGATCAGCCGCTTGACGAAGGTGCCGCCCGCCCCGCAAAGCGCCTGCGCCCTGGCGGGCGTCTCGAAAACGACGATCTCCGTCCGCTTCGGGTCGCGGAAGTGGTAGATGAACCGGTTCGCGAGCACGCGGTCCGACCAGCGGGCCTCACAGCCCGTCGCCGGTCGCGCGCAGTGCAGGGTCGGCTCCATCGACGACGACGGGATCCGGTACGGGTTGACCACGTACGCCTTGATCCCGATCACGATCAGGACCGCGCCGATGATCGTCACCGCCCAGTCGATGGCTACTCGCCACTGCCGCGGCAGGCCCCGCGTCAGATAGTCGACCGGATTTCTCACCCGGCGGTCCTGGCCTTGCTCTGCTCGCGCCGCCACTCCGCGATGCGCGCGTGATCCCCGGAGAGCAGCACGTCGGGAACCTCCCAGCCACGGAACTCCGCGGGGCGCGTGTAGTGCGGATACTCGATGCCGCCCTCGAGGGTCGCCGAGAACGTCTCCTCGATCGCCGATGCCTCGCTGATCGCGCCGGGCAGGCGCCGCGCGACCGCGTCGAGCACCACCATCGCCGGCAACTCGCCGCCCGAGAGCACGTACGGGCCGATCGAGATCCGGTCCGTGGCCAGATGCTCGAGGATCCGTTCGTCGAAGCCCTCGTAGCGCGCCGAGAGAAGCGTCAGGCGCTCCTCTTCGGCGAGCTCCTCGACGAGCGCCTGGTCGAGCTGTCGCCCTTGCGGTGTCAGCGCCACCACTCGCCGATCGGGGTCGCCGCCGTAGACCGCCTCGAGCGCGGCCGCGACGACGTCGACGCGCAGGACCATCCCCGCGCCGCCGCCGTACGGCTCGTCGTCGACCTGTCCGCCGCCGAGTGGGGTGTAGTCGCGGTAGTTGAAGAGCCGCAGCTCGAGCTCGCTGCCGAGAACGGCCGCAAGCGGCCGCTGCTCGCAGAGCCACGCAAATGAGTGGGGGACGACCGTGAAGACATCGAGCTGCAAAGCGGTGGAGGTTACTCGCGCCCGGAGAAGCCGCGTCGGACAACGATTCGCCCTCGGTCGAGATCGACCTCCTGCACGCAGGCGTCGACCAGCGGGAGCGCGATGCCCGTGTCGAGCTCGAGCACGTCGTTCGCGGGGCCGGGCGCGACTTCGACGACGCGGCCGAGCGCCTCGCCCTCGGCCTCCTCGACCGGGAGGCCGACCAGGTCGGCGACGTAGTACGAGCCCTCCTCGGGCTCCGGGAGTGCCGAGCGGTCGACCTGGAGCGGGGCGCCTCGAGGCGCGGGGCGGTCGAGGCGGATCACCGGCCGCCCGCCCGCACTCTTCGACTCGACGACCTCGGCCGTCTCGCCGCCGACGAGGAGGGAGGCGCCGACGGCGAACCGCTCGGGGTCCTCGCTCGCGCTCTCGACCACGAAGGCTCCGTCGAGGCCGTGCGGCTTGCCGACGCGCCCGACCGTGACGAGGTCAGCCACCGAACTGCTCGAGCGCCTCGGCCCGTGACGGGACCTTGAGGACGTTCTCGTCTGCGAGCTCGGCGGCCATCGGGTGGCCACTGGCGCGGACGCGCTCGGCGGCGCGCTCGAGGTCGTACTCGGTGCGGCGGAACTCGACGTCGCTGCCGTCGACGAGCGCCCAGTAGGCGCCGGGCTCGGCCTCGTACGGCATGCCGACGCTGCCCGCGTTGACGAAGCGCCTGTCACCCACTCGCCGATCGAGCTGCATGTGCGTGTGCCCGGCCACGACGAGCGGCTGCTCGACTCCGGACAGGACGCCGGCCAGCTTCTCGTCCGTCGTCAGGTCGGTGATGACCGTCTCGTAGTCCTGCGGAGTGGCATGCACGTAGAGCACGTCGTCGACGACCTGCGAGAAGGGCAGGTTCGCCAGCCAGGAGACCTGCTCGTCGTCAAGCTGCTCCTCGACCCAGCGGCGGGCGACGTCCCACTCGTCGCTCATCGACGGAGAGGCGAGGACGTCGGCGTTTCCGAGCACGAAGAGCGCGTTCTCGACCGACCGGGCGAGCTCGACGGTCTCGCGCGGCAACGCGCCCGAGGCGATGTCGCCGCCGAAGACGATCCGGTCGACGCCGACCGTGTCGACCTCGGCGAGCACAGCCTCCAGGGCGAGCACGTTGCCGTGCACGTCGTAGAGCGCTGCGGTTTTCAAGTCAGTCGACGATCTCGAGTACCACGCGCCGGTGGGAGCGCGCCCCGCTCGCGCGGACGACCGCCCGGAGCGCACGCGCGATGCGGCCCTGGCGGCCGATCACCTTGCCGACGTCGTCCTTCGCGACGTACAACTGGAGGACGACAGCGCCTTCACGCTCCGCCTCCTCGACCTTGACCGCGTCGGGATCGTCGACGAGCTGGCGCGCGAGGTAGGCGAGGAGCTCAGCCACCGATGTTCGCGATCTTCAGCAGCCGCGCGACGGTGTTCGAGGGCTGCGCGCCCTTCGAGAGCCAGTCCTTCACGCGGTCCTCGTCGAAGTCGATCGTCGAAGGCTCCGTCTGCGGGTTGTAGCGGCCGACGATCTCGATGAACTTGCCGTCGCGCGGCGAGCGCGAGTCGGCGACCACGACCCGGTAGATCGGGTTCTTCTTCGACCCAACGCGGGTCAGCCTCATGCGAACTGCCAAGCGTTATCTCCTTCCCTGTTGCTGAGCCTGCTGCAGTAGCTCAGGCGGAATCCCGGGCATTTTGCCCTTCTTCATCTGCTTCATCATCTTCTGCATCTGCTTACGGGCGGAAAGGAGCTGGTTGACCTGCTGGATCGTCGTGCCGCTCCCCGCCGCGATCCGCTTGCGGCGCGAGCCGTCGATCACGTGCGGCATCCGCCGCTCCTGGGGCGTCATCGAGAGCACGATCGCCTCGACGCGGCCCATGTCCTGCTCGTTCACCTCCAGGCCCTGGAGCTGCTTGCCGACGCCCGGGATCATCGAGAGGACCCCCTTCAACGGGCCCATGCGGCGCAGCATCCGGTAGCTGGCCAGGAAGTCGTCGAACGTGAACTCGCCGGCCATCAGCTGCCGCTCGAGGCGCTCCTGCTCGCCCTCGGACGCGGCCGCTTCGGCCTTCTCGATCAGCGTCATCACGTCGCCCATGCCGAGGATGCGCGACGCCATCCGGTCAGGGTGGAAGTACTCGAGCTGGTCGAGCTTCTCCCCGACGGACGCGAGCTTGATCGGCTTGCCGGTCACCGCCTTCACTGACAGCGCCGCTCCGCCGCGCGCGTCGCCGTCCAGCTTCGTCAGCACGACGCCGTCGAAGGCCACGCGCTCCTGGAAGGCCTGCGCGACCGAGACGGCCTCCTGGCCGGTCATCGCGTCGAGCACGAGGAGGACGTTCGTCGGCTTCGCGGCCTTGCGCACGGCGGCGAGCTCCTCCATCAGGGGCTCGTCGACGTGGAGGCGGCCGGCCGTGTCGAGGATGACCACGTCCCGGCCCTGCGTCTTGGCTTGGGTAATACCCTCCGTGACGGCCTTTACAGGGTCTGACCCTGTAAAAACCGGGATTTGGATCTGGCGGCCGAGCTGCTCGAGCTGGCCGACGGCGGCCGGGCGCTGGAGGTCGGCCGCGACGAGCGCCGGCGAGCGCTTGTCCTTGCGCAGCAGCAGCGCGAGCTTCGCGGCGGCGGTCGTCTTGCCCGAGCCCTGCAGGCCGGCGAGCAGGATCACCGTCGGCGGGATGCCCGCGAACGCGAGCCGCGAGTCGCCGCTGCCCATGAGCGAGGTCAGCTCCTCGTGGACGATCTTGACGACCTGCTGGCCAGGCGTGAGGCTGCGGGCGACTTCCTCGCCGAGTGCCCGCGCCTTCACGCGCGCGACGAAGTCCTTGACGACGTGGAAGTTGACGTCCGCCTCGAGCAGCGCCAGGCGCACCTCGCGCATCGCGCGCGAGATCGTCTCCTCGTCGAGCTTGCCACGGCCGCGGACCTCGCCCAGGGCGGCCTGAAGCCTGTCTCCAAGCGCTTCGAACATTCGGGCCAGTGTACTTACGCACCTAGCCCGTCCTACACTCGGACAGGACATGGCCGCCTGTCCCCGCTGTGGCGAGTCGAACCCGGATCACGCGAGGTTCTGCCTAGCGTGCGGCACGCCGCTCGCCGCCGAGCCCGGAGCCCGCCGCGAGACGCGCCGAACGGTCACCGTCGTCTTCTGCGACGTGATCGACTCGACGCCGCTCGGCGAGCAGCTCGACGCGGAGACGTACCGGCGCGTGATCTCGCGCTACTTCCTCGAGGTCAGCCGCGTCCTCGAGCGGCACGGCGGGACCGTCGAGAAGTTCATCGGCGACGCGGTCATGGCCGTCTTCGGCATCCCGGTCCTGCACGAGGACGACGCGCTGCGAGCGGTCCGCTCGGCCGTCGAGCTCCGCGAGGCGATGGGCGCCCTCAACGAGGACCTGCGAAGCGAGTACGGCATCGAGCTCGGGCTGCGCACCGGCATCAATACGGGCGAGGTCGTCGCCGGCGACCCGTCACACGGCCAGGCGTTCGCCACCGGTGACGCCGTTGCGGTCGCACAGCGCCTGGAGAGCGCCGCCAGCCCCGGCGAGATCCTGATGGGGCAGACGACGCAGCAGCTCGTGCGCGACGCAGTCCTCGTCGAGCCCTTGCAGCCGCTTGCGCTGAAGGGCAAGGCGGAGCCGGTCGAGGCGTGGCGAGTGCTCGGCGTCGTCAGCGGCGCGCCTGCGTTCGCGCGCCGGCTCGACTCGCCCCTCGTCGGCCGGGAGCGGGAGCTCGCGCTCCTCGAGCAGGCCTTCCGGCGCGCGCAGGAGGACCGCGGCTGTCACATGTTCACCGTCCTGGGGGCGGCTGGCGTCGGGAAGTCGCGGCTCGTCAGCGAGCTGCTGACCTCGATCGGCGGCGAGGCGCAGGTGCTCGTCGGCCGGTGCGTGCCGTACGGCGAGGGGATCACGTTCTGGCCGCTCACGGACCTCGTGCGCCAGGCCGCCTCGATCGGCCCGGCGCTTTCGCCGGAGGAGTCGGAGCGCCGCCTGCGCCAGCTCGTCGGCGGCGACAAGGAGGCGGACCTGATCGTCGAGCGGCTCTCGGCCGCGACGGGGCTCTCGGAGCGCCAGGTCGCGAACGAAGAGATCTTCTGGGCCGTCCGGAAGCTCCTCGAGTCGCTCGCGTTCGAGCGGCCCGTCGTCGTCGCGTTCGACGACGTGCAGTGGGCCGAGCCGACGTTCCTCGATCTCGTCGACCACCTCGCGGACTGGACGCGCAACGCGCCGGTGCTGCTCGTCTGCCTGGCGAGGCCCGACTTGCTGGACGAGCGCCCGACCTGGGGCGGCGGCAAGCTGAACGCGACCACGATCCTGCTCGAGCCGCTCCGCCACGAGGAGGTCGAGCAGCTGGTCCAGAACCTGCTCGGCCGTGGGCGCGTCGCGGGCGAGGTGCACCGGAGCCTGTTCGAGGCGGGCGAGGGGAACCCGCTCTTCGTCGAGGAGATGCTCGCGATGCTCGTCGACCAGGGCCGCCTCGAGCGCGAGGAGGACGGCTGGACGACGAAGGGCGAGCTCGGGCCGCTCCAAGCGCCGCCAACGATCCAGGCTCTGCTCGCGGCTCGCATCGACCAGCTCGAGGCGGCCGAGCGCACGGTGCTCGAACGCGCGTCCGTGATCGGCAAGCTCTTCTCTCGGGATGCGGTCGCCGCGCTCTCACCCGATGAGGAGACGCTCGACGACCAGCTGACCGCGCTCATGCGCAAGGACCTCATCCGCCCCGACGCGACCCGCGAGGACAGCTTCCGCTTCCGCCACATCCTCGTGCGCGACGCCGCCTACCACGGCCTCGCGAAGATTCGCCGCGCCGAGCTGCACGAGCGGTTTGCCGAATGGCTCGACCAAGCGCGACCGGGCCGGCGCCGCGAGTACGAGGAGATCCTCGGCTACCACCTCGAGCAGGCGCATCGCCACCGCTCGGAGCTGGCGCCGGCCGACGCGCGCACGCAGCAGCTCGCCACCCGCGCCGCCGACCTGCTCGTCTCCGCGGGAAGGCGCGCCGCCGCGCGGGGAGACATGTCCGCCGCCGTAGGGTTGATGACGCGCGCGACGCTGCTTCTCCGCGACGACACGAGCGCACGGCTGAGGCTCGCGCCCGCCCTCGGAGCTGCGCTGCTCGAGATCGGTGAGCTGAGGCGCGCCGAGGGCGTACTGACTCACGCGCTCGAGGAAGCGTCGGCAGCCGGCGCCCGCGAGATCGAGCTGCACGCCAGGCTCTACCTCGCCCTCGTCGAGATGCGCATCGACCCATCGCGCGGAGTCGACGAGATCGGACGCGTCGCCGAGGAGGCGATCCAGGTCTTCGAGGACGTGGGCGACGAGGCCGGCCTCTCCGACGCGTGGAACATGCTCAGCCACGTGCATTGGATGCGCTCGCAGTGGAGCCGGCGGACCGATGCGCTCGAGCGCGCGCTCGCGCACGCGCGACAGGCGGGCGACCCGCGCCGCGAAGGCCAGATGCTCGGCGCGCTGACCGTCTCGCTGCTCTGGGGCTCGACGCCGGTCGCGGAGGCAATCCGGCGCTGCGAGGAGTTCGCGGCCCAGCTCGAGGGGGACCGCTTCCTGGAGGCGCGCGTGACGATCGTCGTCGCCGAGCTCGAGGCTCGCAGGGGCAACTTCGACCGGGCGTACGACCTCTACGGGCGCGGGCAGGCGCTGCTCGAGGAGCTCGGCCTCCTGCTCAACCTCGCCGTCTACACCCAGTCGGGCGGAGCGATCCACATGCTGGCCGGGGACTACGAGGCTGCCGAGCGCGAGCTGCTCCGCGGCTACGAGATCCTGCGCCGTATGGGTGAGAAGGCCTCGCTCTCGACGGGCGCCGCCTTCCTCAGCCGGCTCCTCTGCGAGCAGGGACGGTACGAGGACGCCGACCAGTTCGCCGGCATCAGTGAGGCCGCGGCGTCGGACGAGGACCTGCTGACGCACGTGGTCGTCGAGTCGACCCGCGCGAGGGTTGCGGCGCACCGCGGCGAGTACCAGGATGCCGAAGCGCGTGCGAGGCGCGCGGTCGCGCTCGCGGAGCGGACCGATGCTCTCGTCCTTCACGGAGACGCTCTCGCCGACCTGGCCGAAGTGCTGCGTCTGGCGGGTCGCGAGCGCGACGCGGCCGACGCCCTCGACCAAGCAGTCGAGCTGTACGAGCGGAAGGGGACCACGGTCTCGCGCGATCGGGCGCAGCGCGCGCTTGCAGCACTCGTGGCAACGCGCTAGTTTCGGTCCATTCCAGGGGTCCAGCGAGGAGGAAACACATGGCCAGCCGAGCCCAGGACGAGCCGAAGCCTCCGCCACAGCCCGAGCCGCCGCCACAGCCCGAGCCGATGCCGCCGCCACAGCCACCTGATGGCGACGACGACGGTGGCGATCGTCCGCCGCCGCTCACGGTGCAGTTCGTGCGCGCGACCGAAGAAGAGCCCAAGCCGCCACCGAAGCCGGAACCCAAGCCGCGGCCGACGCCGCCGGCGCTCGCCGCGCTCTTCGTCGGGGTCGACGCCGACTGACGCTCCGCGCGCGGCGGACGGCATACCTGTTCGTCCACGGCGAAGGCGATCCGCCGCTCGTCACGTCGGCCTTGACCGCCGAGACCGGCCCGCTCGAACAGGATCAGCTGACCCTGCTCTTCGGCGTCCCGCAGTCCGAGTGGGCCGAGATCGACGAGTCGCGCGGCGCCCGCGAGCTGGCCCGGCGCGGGCTCCTGCTCCTCGACAGCGAGGACGACGAGCACGCGGAACTGCGCCGCCGCGACGAGCTGCTCGGGGCGGTCTCCTGGCACCCCGGCGCGGCGCTGTACCACTATTCGACGCGGCTCCGCGACTCCGATCTCGCCCTGCCGTTCGACCCGTCGCAGATCGCAGCCGACGCCGACCGCGCGGCCGCGCAGTTCGTCGAGCGCCACGGGCCGCCGCCCGGCCACTTCCACTCGGTGGGTGGAGAGACGTTCGAGCTGCCGGCCGTTCGGACGGACGGCGGGCTGTACGACGCGCTCGCGCGCCGGCGGACTACTCGCGGATTCGACGGGGCGCAGCCGGTCACGCTCGAGCAGCTGGCGATCGTGCTCCACGAGGTCTTCGGGTGCCGCGCGTACGCGCCCATCCACGGCGACGAGGTCCTCGGCCTGCGCAAGGGCAGCCCCTCAGGCGGCGGGCTCCATCCCGTCGAGGCGTACCCGCTGATCCGCAGCGTCGACGGCGTCGAGCCGGGCCTCTACCACTACTCCGTGCGCGACCATGCACTCGAGCTCGTCGCACAGCTCGATTCGCGGCAGGCTGCGGAGGCGATCTCGTCGTTCACGACCGGCCAGTCGTACTTCGCGGCGGCAGCGGTCGCGATCGTGCTCACGGGCCGCTTCGAGCGGAGCTTCTGGAAGTACCGCGAGCATCCGACCGCCTACGCAAGCGTCCTCATGGACGCGGCCGCGCTCACGCAGACGCTCTACCTCGTCTGCGCCGATCTCGGCCTGGGCGCCTTCTTCACGAACCTGCTCAACGCACGGAACGTCGAGGAAGCGCTGCGACTCGACGGCTGTCGCGAGGGCGCTCTCGCCATCGTCGGTTTCGGCGTGCGCGCTCCGAACCCGTCACCGCTCGACCCCGAGTTTCTTCCTTACGTTTCGGGTAAGACCGCGAGATAGGGCCGGACGGTCGGCCGGACTTCGAGCAAAGGAGCGGACATGGCGGATGTCGCAAAGGTGATCACGGTCATCGGTTCGTCGCCCGAGAGCTTCGCGAAGGCAGCCGACGCCGCGGTGCAGGAGGCTGCGAAGACCCTGCGCGGGATCACGGGCGCGGACGTCGTCTCGATGAGCGCCGTGGTCGAGGGCGACCGGATCAGCGAGTACCGCACGACGGTCAACATCGCCTTCGCGCTCGAGCGCTGACACTCTGAGGGGACGCGTGGAGAAGCCGCTCGCGATCCTCTTCGACATCGACGGCACGTTGATCACGAGCGGCGGCGCCGGCGCCGAGAGCTGGCGCCGCGCCTTCGACGAGCTGTACGGCATCCCCGCGGACATCGGCCAGTACACGGACACCGGGATGACCGACCCCGAGGTCGGCCGGCTGACCTTCGCCGGCGCGCTCGGACGCGAGCCGACGTCCGAGGAGCTGGCGACGGTGATGGCCAAGCGGCAGGAGCACCTGCCCGACGCCGT
>DASQWH010000065.1:0-6793 GCA_035640335.1 Gaiellaceae bacterium
CCAAACCCCGTCCGGTGCAAGGCGAAGCAGGCTCCGTCGACGCTGCCCGCCGAGGAGCCGGGTGCGCCGCTCGAGCCGTCGGGAAACCGGCGGCCTAGAGAGATGGTCATCCAAGACAGAATCCGGCTTACAGGCCTGCTACGGAAAAGCCCCGTTTTGCGGGGCTTTTCCACATCCGGTCTTTCCCTATACATCACCGGTGCATCACGAGCGCGGTACCACCGGCTACCAGTCCTGATCTCGAAACGCTCGCTCTTCGTCTAGTTACAGGCGACGTTCGTGCACTGCGCCGGGTTGCCGTTGCCATGCGCCTTGTTCCCGCCGCCGTCCGTCACGCCGGCCACCGCCTCGATGCCGAGATCGCCGTTCTGCACCGCGTGATTGCCGGTCAGCGTCGTGGCGGCGCTGTCGACGTCGATGCCGTCGTCCTCCGAGCCCACCGCATGGTTGCCTACCAGCAGCGTGTCCTCGGCGCTCGACCACACGAAGATGCCGTCGGCGTTGCCGCGGAGCTGGTTGTTGCGCACGACGGTATTGGCTGGCCCCAGACAGCCCTCGAATTCTGCGGGACACTGGGACACAAAGATGCCGGCCCGCTCGGCGCGCTCGACGACGTTGTGCTCGACGACGACGCCGTCTCCGCCGCCCACCCAGATGCCCACCCCGCCGGGCTCGTCCGGCGGCCCTGCAGGCGAATCGGACACGTGGTTTCCCGTGATCGCGGTTCCGTCGCCGCCGGCGTCGATTCCCACTCCATTTCGCGACAGGCGGTTACGTGTGTACATGTTGTGGTTGCCCTCGACGAGGAAGCCGGCTTCCGGATGACCCGTCACGACGTTTCCCTCGAAAACCATGTCCTCGGCTTCCGTGGCGAACACGCCGATATCACCGTTGGCGGAAATCGAGTTGTACGCGATCCGACTGCGAGGCGAGGCAAACAGGTCCACGCCTGCCTGGTCCGTCTCGAGGCCGTTGGCGGCCACGGCGTTGTGCTCGAACAGGACTCGGGGCGACTCGAAGACGTAGATGCCGGCGAGACCGTTGGCGGCGAGCACGCTGTGCTCGAACCGCGCTCGGGGCGAGTCAGCGATGACCGCGCCGGGGAAGGCGTTCTTCGACACCGAGAGGTGACGCAGGCTGTTCTGACTTGCACCGAAGACGATCACGCCCGCGGCGAACTCGCGAACCGCGCCACCCTCGATCGTGACCCCGGGGTGTCCATCGTTGAGCACCCCGATGTCGCAGATCTCGTCCTCGGCGCAATCATCCTTCAGCTCCCCGTCGCCGTCGATCGTGTGGCCGTTCAGATCGAGCGTGATGTTGTCGGCTCCGATGACGATCCCGTTGCTCGGACAGTTGACGAGGTCGCTGTCGAGCATGGTGTCGGTCGTGATCGTGTGGCCGCATGTCACGTGGCTCGCGGACGCCTGACCGGCGCCGAAAGTGAGCCAGCACCCGATGGCGAGCGCCAGGACGGCCAGCGAGATGCGGCCTCTCGTCGCTCCTCTCCGTGCCCAACGCCCGCCGCCATCGTGGCCTTTGTTCGTCTTGATCGAGGACCCGCTCATGGCCGTTCTCCCTTCGTTCCTTTCGTGTAGAGGTCGTGCTGCGAACGCCGCAGGCCTCGAGGCGAGGCGGTCGCACCGAGCCATCATGCTGCTCCCCTCCCGCCGGCCTCGGAGCGCCGCTCGTGGACGAAGATCACTCCGAGGTGGTTGTCGGTCACCTCGCCCGTGTCGCTCACCAGGAAGTTGGAGGTGATCAGACCTTCGGCCCGCGCGAACAGGCCATCGCCTCCCTCGACCTCACGTACTACAGTGCCGTGCCTGAGGTTGGGATCTGGGCATGCCACGAGCCGCCCGAGCCCGACGCTGCGAAAGCGCACGCTGTTCCCGTGGCCGAACTCGATCGTGCCTGCGTCGTCGAACATCGACTGCTCGCCGAGGGAGAGCTCTGCCTCGAGGGTCGCGTCGCCACCCGAAACGTCTTCGAACGTGCCGTGGACTCCGGCCGGACCTAGGCTGGTGACGAGCGCGGAGCTCGGAGCGGTCAACCTGAACCGCATGCGGTCAGAATCGAGCGGCGATGCGCGCCCGCGGAACTGCAACGAGTAGGTGATCGGCTTCATCACCGTGCAGCCGATGGTCCGCTCGGGAGTGGTCCGCTCGCGCCCGGGAAATCCCTAGGTCTCGGGAGCGACTCGGGGGTACCCTCCACCCACGATGCTCTTCGGCCGCGAGCGTGAGTCCGCGCGGATCGATGAGGTGCTCGACGCGGCAAGAGAGGGGCGCAGCGGCGCGCTCGTCGTTCGCGGCGAGGCCGGCATCGGCAAGAGCGCACTGCTGAACGCCGCCGTCGAGCGTGCAGAGGGTATGCGGGTCCTCCGCGCGCTCGGCGTGCAGTCGGAGGTGGACGTCGCGTTCTCCGGCCTGCACGAGCTCCTCCGGCCGGCGCTCTCGTCGATCGACGCGATCCCTGAGACGCAGGCAGTCGCACTCCGCTCGGCAATGGCACTCGGCCGCGAGGCGGTCCCTGAGCGTCTCGCCGTCTTCGGTGGAGCTTTGAGTCTGCTTGCGGCCGTCGCCGAAGAACAGCCGCTGCTGTGCGTGATCGACGACGCCCACTGGCTCGACGAGGCTTCGGCCGCCGCAATTACCTTCGTCGCGCGCCGCCTCGATGCCGACGGTATCGCGATGCTCTTCGGCGTACGGGAGCCCGAGATCCGGACCTTTACCGCGCCGGGGATCCCCGAGCTCCGGCTCGGAGCGCTCGATCGCGCCGCGGCAAGACAGCTCCTCGCGACGCGACTGCCGGCGGTTGCCGGATCGCTCGTGGCGGAGCAACTCATCGAGATCTCACTCGGAAACCCGCTCGCGCTGATCGAGCTCCCGGCGGGCCTGACCGCGTCGCAGCTCGCCGGACAGGGACCCCTCGGCGAGCCCGCCCGCGTAGGGACAGCCGTGGAGCATGGCTTCCTCCGCCGTCTCGCTCAGTTGCCGAGCTCGACGCGGCGTGCCCTACTCGTCGTCGCTGCAAGTGATGTCGCCGAGCTGCGGGCCCTTTCTCGCGCGCTCGCCATCGTCGGGCTCGATTCCCAAAGCCTCAAGCCCGCCGAGGAGGCCGGGCTCGTCACGCTGGCGTCCAGCGTGGATTTCTGCCATCCCCTCGCGCGCTCGGCGATCTACGGCGCGGCCGACGAGTCGGAGCGCAGCGAGGCGCACGGCGCGTTGGCGGTCGCAGCGGAGGCTGCCGGAGAATCCGATCGGCGGGCATGGCATCTCGCTGCCTCGACACGCGTTCCCGACGAGCGGATTGCGTCTGCGTTGATCGAAGCTGCCAAATCCGCTCGGAGCCGCGGCGGCGTCTGGTCCGAGGCCAGGGCGCTCGAGCGCGCTGCACGCCTGACGCCGGATCGCAGGCAGCGTGCGAGCCGTCTCCTCCGTGCTGGTGTCGCGACGCGGCGCGCGGGCCGCCTGGAGCGCGCAGACATGCTCTTGCAGGAGGCTGCCGAGACCGGCCTCGACACACGCGATCGCGCCTACGCTCAGGAACGCCGCGCATTCATCATGCACGAGCAGGGGAAGATGGCCGACGCCCTCGAGCTCATGCTCGGCGGGGCTGAGGAAGTCGAAGGGGAGGACCCTCGTGCTGCGGCGACGCTGCTCACGAACGCAGCGACCGTCCTCCAGCACCAGCTCGATATTCCGGGCGCAGCCGCCTTGGCGGAGCGGGCCTGGCGGCTCGCCGGGGAGGAGGCGATTGACGATGCGGAGCTGTGCCACATCGTCTCCTTTCAGCGCGTTCTGAGCGGGCGGGCGCCTGAGCTGATGAAGCTTGCATGGCGTACCGCCGAGCTCGTCGAGAGCGACTTCGAGGGCCGCGTCGTGGTCGCCGACGCGGCATCGACGCTGTTGTACGCAGGCGAGCACGCTCCGGCACGTCGCCTGCTCGAGCGCGCGGTCGCCGCTAATCGCGACGCCGGTGCGCTCGGCAACCTCGGGTACACGCTGCACATCTACGCGCAAGTCGACTGGTACGACGGCCGCCTACAGCGCGCCTACGGACATGCGCTCGAGGCGGTGCAGATCGTGGAGGAGCTCGGAGCTCCGCAGACCCTCGACGATTGCCTGTCGCGGCTGGCGATGTTCGAGGCGGTGCTTGGACGGGAGAGCGACAGCCGCAGCCACGGGCAGCGGGCGCTCGACTCCGCTCTCCAGCTCGGAGACCGAAAGAACGAAGTACGGGCGCGAAGCGCGCTCGGGATGCTCGCGCTCGTGATCGGTGACGCGGAGGCGGCCGCCGCGCAGCTGGCACCGGCGGTCGCGGCGCTCGAAGCGGGCGGCGTCGGGAATCCAAACCAATTCCGAATCCATCCAGATCTTGTCGAGGCGTACGCGAGGTTAGGCCGGACGGATGAGGCCAAGCCAGTCGTCGCGTCCCTCGAGCGCCAGGCGCGCGCGACCGGCATCTCGTGGACGCTTGGAGCGGCAAAGCGATGTCGCGCGCTCGTGGCGGACGCGGACGCAGCGGCGGAAGCCAGGTTCCAGGAAGCACTGCGGTTCCACGAGAGCGCGGGCGCATTCGAACGCGCCCGAACCGAGCTCTGCTTCGGCGAGCAACTCCGCCGCCGCGGTCGCAGACACGATTCGCGCATGCACCTCGGGGCTGCGCTCGAGGCCTTCGAGGCCAGCGGAGCCACGCCGTGGGCCGAGCGCGCGCGGAGGGAGCTCAGAGCGTCGGGTCTGACACCACGCCGTCGTCAACCTGCGGCCCGGGACCAGCTCACGCCGCAAGAACTGCAGATCGCGCTTCTGGTCGCCGAGGGCAAGACGAACCGCGACGTCGCGGCAACGCTCTTCATCACCCCAAAGACAGTCGAGTTCCATCTCACTCGCGTCTACCGGAAGCTGGAAATACATTCCCGCGCCGAGCTGGTGCGGCGGATGGCTGACGACGAGACGGAGGTCAATCTCCTTGCTCCGCAGAATCCAAATCCTGCGCACCCAAAGGCCCACTAGACTTGACCCGGCGACGCTCACACGCACCGCTTCGCCGTCAGGCGGCACTTCGCGCGCCAGGCGGGAATGTGCGTTCCCCCGTGCGCCCGCCGAGCAAGAGCCCTTGGCCGCAAGCCGCGCAACGATCTGCCATCTCTTCGTTCGCGAAGCCTGACCGTCGCAGGCGATGTTGGCGTTGCTGGCAACGACAACAGCAGCTGTGCATCACCGGTGCATCACCAGCGCGGCCACTGGCGACCTTCTGCGGCAGCGCGGGTGCGGTGGAAACCGCATGACTAAACGAAATTCAGCGAGCTGACGACCTGTGGGGCGAAGAATCCGCCTTACAGGCCTGCTAACGAAAAGCCCCGCCGAGGCGGGGCTTCTCCATTCCTAGGGCGTGCGGTCGGGAAACGGCGCCGCGTTCTGCGGTGCAGCCGGTGGCGGCGTCGCGCCGAGCTTGGTGTACGCGACGGTGTACCTCCACCCGGGCCAGCTCACGGCGAGCTGCCGGACGATGCCGTCAGCACCGACCGTCATCGCGACGTCGACCCGCGCGGCCGCGTCGGCCGCGGCGCCGTGAGCCACGTAGCCGAACGCGAGCACGCGAATCGACCGGCCTTCCTTGAACCCCGTCTCGCGGGCGATCAGGCTGGCAGCGACCGAGCCGCCATAGATGGTCGAGCCGCTGCCGACCTCGGCCGCTGTTGGGCGCGTCATCGCTGCGCCGATCCGGCGCAGGCTCGCCCCGCCCACATCCTCACGTACCGCAGCGAGGTACTCCGCGGGCGTCGTGCCGCTGTCCGGGTCGATGCTCGCCGGACTCCCCAGCTCCACCCAGTGGCCGTCCTCTACGCCGTACATCATCCCGTCGACGACGAGCAGCCCGGACTCGGGCATTCCCGCTCGACGAGGTTCGTTGGCCGACAGCGATAGGTCGTCGCCGTTCCAGCGGATCGTCGTCCCCGCCCACAGTTCGCCGTCGTGCGTGATCCGGACGACGGCGGTCCCCGAGCGCTCGGCGGATGCGGCGGACAGGGCCGCCGCCTTCCGGACCGCTGCAGTCGCGTCCTCGACGCCCGGTCGGCCGCCGGGTGACCCCACGGTCCACACGGCGAGAACGCAAGCCGCGACGACGATCGCCCCGACAGCGGCCGCAACGACGGGCCGAGGACGAGCGGCGACGCGCGGCTCGTGCGTTCCCGCGATGAGCCGAGCGCGGACGGTCTCGGCGACCGCCTGGACCGCATCGTCGAAGCCCGCGGTCGAGCGGGGATTGGCCCGTCGCAGGGCCCGGAAGCTGTCAGACATGCTCGTGAACCTCCTTGGCGAACGTCTTCCGCGCCTCCCGGCGACGGAGCTCTTCGAAGACGGCGCGGAAGCGGCGTCGAGCGCGGTGCAGCCGCCCTCGCGCCGTCACGGTCAGGCAGCCCACGACCGCGGCGATCTGCGCGGGCGAGAGCTCCTCCCATTCCGCGAGCAAGAGAACCTCCCGGTCGCGCACACCGAGGCGCCCGAGCGCCTCGTGCACGAGCGCTTCCTCTCCGGACTCCTCTGCGACCGGTTCGGGCTCGCGTGCGATGCGCTCGCGAAGCGCGGCGATTCGGCGGCCGGACCGACGCTGATTCGCGATCACCTTCCTCGCGGTCGCGTACAGCCAGACGCGCGCGCCGTCGCCCTCGGGCACCGCTTCGAGGCGCCGCCATGCCGCCAGGAAGACGTCGGCGGCCGCATCCTGCGCGTCGCTTGCCGAAGGAGCGCGCCATCCGCAGTACGCGACGATGTCGGGGCCGTAG
>DASQWH010000066.1:0-20142 GCA_035640335.1 Gaiellaceae bacterium
GAGGGCGTCGACGCACTCACGCTCGAGGCTTATGCGCGCTACGGCGAGGGCACGCGCTTCGACGACCGGCTGACCATCCATGCCCGCTGCAGCGACGTGCGCGGCGCACGGTTCCGCTTCGACTACGCCGTCGAACGAGAAGGCGAGATCGTCGCCGAGGGCTGGACGACACATGCATGCGTCTCGGTCGGCGCGCACCGGCCGACGCGCGTGCCGAAGTGGCTGGCCGACGCGATTGCCGAGGCCGAGGCCTAAGGCACCGCTTGCGGTGCCGCTATCAGGACGCTCGGGCTTTGCCCGTGCGTCCGTCTGAACTGACCGGTCGAGACGTGTATCCGAAGCGCAGCGGCTCTAGGGAAGCGGCGGCGAGGGCGGAGGCGGCGGCTCGGTCGGCGGCGGCGGTGGCGGCGGCGTCTTCTTCCCGGCCGGCTTCTTCTTGACCGGCGGCGGCTTCGGCCGCTCCTTCGTGCCGAACTCGATCACGCGGTACTCGCCGCGGTACCAGGACGACCACTTGTCGTCGTAGAGCAGCTTGCCGTCCGGGGAGTAAACCTTGCGCTCGACGCTCGTCTGACGGGGCGGCGAGCCGGACTCCTGCACCGACGTCTCGCCGACGTAGAGACTCGGATCGGACACGCGCTTGACCGGCGTGTCGCCGGTGACGACGAGCGGCGCCACCTCGCTCTCGACCCGCCGGTGCTGCGGAGCGCCGTACAGCGCGACCGTCAGCGACGACGAGCCGACGAACGTGCGCAGGAGCAGCCACTTCGGCGTGTCGTTGCGGAACTTGAGGTCGGTGTCGGGGTAGTTGACCGTCGCGTCGCGGCCCTGTGGGTAGTGGCTGATGTAGAGCGCGTGGTTGGTGCGTGCCGTGATCGGCAGGCCGGCCTCGTAGGCGGCGTTGAAGACCGTCGTCGAGACCTGGCAGACCCCGCCGCCGATGCCCGTCTGCAGCTCGCCGTTGATGATCACCGGCGCCTCGCGGAACCCCTTGTCCTCGCCGCGCTCGCCGGTCGTGCCGTTGAACGAGAACGTGGAGCCGGGCGCGATCAGCTTGCCGTCGATCAGGCTCGCGACGAGCCTGACGTTGTGGAGGCGGTTGGCCTCGCCCCCGTATGTCGTCGCGTACGCGCCGACGAGCCCGGTGATGCCCATGCCCTGCGCCTGCCGAGTGGTGATCGCCGGCGCCTGCCGGCGCAGCTGGACGCGCGCGGCGCGGTCGTCCGTCCTCAGCGCGGCGGCGATGATCGCGCGCCCCGTCGCCTTCTCGTCGACGACGACGCCGCTGCGGGCGGGAACGACACGCACGGAGTTGTTCGACCCGATGGCGAAGCTCGCGTCCTGCGCCGGCCGGTCGACCGCCTTGCTCAGAGCCGCGTAGAACCGCTCCGCGGCGGGGCCGCCGATACGGATTGCGGTCGACCCGTCCGCCGGGAGGCGCAGCATCGTCGCCAGCTTCCAGCGCGCCAGCTTCCAGCCGCCGGGCCCGTAGGCGAGCTGCACGGGCGCGGAGAGGATCGTCTCGAGGCGAGCCTTCGCCGCCGTCAGGTCGCCTGCGCTCCCGCGCGGCGCCTCGACCCGCACCGGAAGCGCGACGGGCTCGCGGACGAAACCGACGAGCGACGCGACCATGACGCGGGCGGCGGCTTCCCGGTCGAGCACGCGGCCCGTCCGGCCGGACACGATCGTCGGCTCGAGCCCCTGGAGCCGGAGCGACGGCTCGCGTCGTGGCCGGTCGACGGCCGCGGCAAAGCGGTTGAGCTCGTAGTCGAGAGCAGCGGTGCGGACGCGCGTGCGCGGCACGACGTCCGTTCCGAAGACTCGCGTGCCGAGCCTGCGCAGGCCGCGGACGGGGCCAAAGCCTTCGCCCTGTCTCCGCGCCGCCTCGACCGCTGCCGCCCAGTCCGTCTCGTCGATGATCGCCGCCGGCTTCACGCGCCAGCTGCGGTGGCCGACGAGGAACGTGACCGGAATGTCCTCCTGGCGCTCCATGCGCCGGTCGAGCATCGCGCGGGCCTCGGCGGGCGTCAGGCCAGCGACGTCGACGCCGGCGACCCGCGTGCCCGCAGGCAGCGTCTCGGGCGAGCCCGCGAAGACGAGGCCGAGCGCGAGGCTGCCGAGCAGGAAGAGCGCGACGACGACGACGGACCACTGCGCGAGCAGGCGCACGCGGGCGCGCCTCCGGCGCCTCGCGCGAGGAAGGTGAGCGACCCGGACCGCCAAGGCCGAGATTCTACCCAGGGCCTCCGCCGGAGAAACCGGGTCGCGGGCTACTCCTTGGGGAAGAAGACCTCTCGGGCGATGACGAGCCGCTGGATCTGCGACGTGCCCTCGTAGATCTGGAACAGCTTCGCGTCGCGCATCAGCTTCTCGACCGGGTACTCCTTGATGTAGCCGTAGCCGCCGAAGATCTGGACGGCGTCGGTCGTGACCTTCATCGCCGTGTCCGAGGCGAAGCGTTTCGCGAACGACGACTGCAGGGTCGCGCGCTTGCCCTGGTCGAGCAACCAGGCGGCCTGCCACGTCAGCAGCCGCGCGGCCTCGATCTCGGCGGCCATGTCCGCGATCAGGAAGTTGACGCCCTGGTTCATCGCAATCGGCTGTCCGAACTGGACGCGCACGCGCGAGTACTCGACCGCGTACTCGTAGGCGGCGCGGGCGACGCCGACGGCGCCGGCGGCCGTCCCCGGGCGCGTGTGGTCGAGCGTGCGCATGGCGATCTTGAAGCCCTCGCCCTCTTCGCCGAGACGGTTCTCGAGTGGCACCCGCACGTCCTGGAAGGCGAGCGCCGAGGTATCCGTCGCGCGCTGACCCATCTTGTCGAGGTGCTTCTCGACTGTGACGCCGGGCAGGTCGGTCGGAACGACGAACGCGGACAGGCCGCGGTGGCCCTGGCTCGGGTCGGTCGAGGCGAAGACGACGAGCCAGGCCGCGTGGCCGGCGTTCGTGATGAACATCTTCGAGCCGTTGATGAGGTACTCGTCGCCGTCGCGGACGGCCGTCGTCTGGATGCCGGACACGTCCGAGCCCGCGTTCGGCTCCGTCAGCGCGAACGAGCAGAGGATCGGCGACTCGACGAGCGGCGGCAGCCACTTGCGCTTCTGCTCGTCGGTGCCCGCGAGCACGACCGGGGCCGCGCCGAGCATGTTCGCGACGATCGAGACCGCGATCCCGGAGCAGCCCCACGACAGCTCCTCGCCGATCAGCATCCCGTCGAAGATGGAGAGGCCGACGCCACCGTACTCGGCGGGCACGTGCGGGTTCATGAGGCCGACGTCGTGGGCCTTCTCGATGATGTCGGCCGGGTGCGTCGAGTGCTCGTCGTACTCCGCGGCCTTCGGGCGGATCTCGTTCCGTGCGAAGTCGCGCGCAAGCTGGCGGAGCGCCCGCTGCTCTTCGGTCAGTGCGAAGGAGACGCCGCCCATAACGATCTGATCCATTGTCGCCATCTCGACCCGCCGCGTTGATTGACTAGTCAGTCAATCGTATCGGCCTCCCCCTTCAGAGCAAACAGCGAGCCCGACAAGCCTAGACTCAACGCGCGTGGACTTCGAGCTGACAGACGAGCAGCGGCTGATTCAGGACACCGTCCGCTCGTTCGTGGACGAGCGCGTGCTGCCGAACGCGATCGAGAACGACATCAACCACCACCTGGAACTGTCCGTGATCGAGGGCATGGCCGAGCTCGGCCTGCTCGGAATCGTCGTGCCCGAGGAGTACGGCGGCGCCGGTCTCGACTTCGTGTCGGAGGCGCTCGCGTGCGAGGAGATCGAACGCGGCGAGGCAGCGTTCCGGACGCTGATCTCGGTCCACGTCGGCCTCAACTCGCTCGCCCTTCTGCGCTACGCGAGCGAGGAGCAGAAGCAGCGTTGGCTCGCGCCGCAGGCCCGCGGCGAGAAGATCGCGTGCTTCGGCCTGACCGAGCCGGCCGCAGGCTCGGACGTCGCGGCGATGAAGTCGACGGCGCGCCACGAGGGCGACGTCTACGTGCTGAACGGGTCGAAGAACTGGATCTCGTACGCGACCGTCGCCGACCACGCGCTCGTCTTCGCGAAGACAGACCCGTCCGCGCAGCACAAGGGCATCTCGGCGTTCATGCTCGAGAAGAGCATGCCCGGTTTCACGTCGGCCGAGACGGAGCACAAGCTCGGCATCTGGGCCGGCTCGACCGGTGAGCTCTTCTTCGAAAACGTCGAGGTCCCCGCCGAGAACCTGATCGGTGAGGAGGGCCAGGGCTTCGAGATCGCCATGTACGGCCTCGACCAGGGCCGCTTCACCGTCGCGGCCGGCGCGTGCGGCGTCGTCCGCGCGATGCTCGAGCGCTCGGTCGCCTACGCGCGCGAGCGGCAGACCTTCGGGCAGCCGGTCGGGAAGTACCAGTTCGTCCAGGACATGCTCGCCGAGATGGTGCTCGGCTACGAGACGTCGAAGTTGCTCGTCATGCAGGCGGCCTGGATGAAGAACGAGGGCCGGCGCAACACGCGCGAGACGTCACTCGCGAAGTGGCACGCGACCGAGTCGGCCTTCCGGGCGGCGCACCTCGCGATCCAGGTGCACGGCGCCTACGGCTACTCGGCCGAGTACGGGATCGAGCGCTACTTCCGGAATGCGCGGGCGCCGATCATCTACGAGGGCACGACCCAGATCCACAAGATGATGCAGGCGGAGCACGCGCTCGGGTACCGGAGCCTGAACGGGCGCGACGGAGACATTTCTCCGATCGCCGCGTGGGCTCCGACGCTCGCGCAGAAGCTGCCCGCCTAGGCACCGCTTGCGGTGCCGATTCCAGGACGCCGAGCTTTGCTCGGCGTCCGTCTGAACTGACCGGTCGAGCCGACGGGGTCGAAGACCACGCCGACAGCTGACACTGGTAGCGTCGCGCCGAGTGAGAGTCGCCCCTTTGGCTCTGCTCGCGCTGGTTTTGGCCGTGGCCGGGAGCGCGCCCGCGGCGGCCACGTTCTCGTCCGCATTGGCCTACTCGCGGCCGCTCGAGTCGGGCGGCGGCGTCTTCGTCATGGAGCGGAGCGGACGCGTTCGGCTCGTCGCGCGGGACGGCATCTCGCCCGCCTGGTCGCCGGACGGGCGCCGGGTCGCGTTCGTCGCCGCGGACGCGGACGGGCAGAGGGAGCTCTACGTCGCCGATGCGGACGGACGGCATCGCGCTGCTCTCACGCGGACGCCCGGGCAGGACGAGATCTCTGCGTCCTGGTCGCCCGACGGGCGGCGTCTCGTCGTCGAGCGGGACGGACGCCTGGTCACGATCGGGGCGGACGGGCGGGACGAGCGGTTCCTCGCCGCCGGCAGCAGTCCGGTCTGGTCGCCCAGGGGCGGGCAGATCGCCTTCGTCAGCGACGGGACCGGCGTGAACAGCCTCTACATCATCGCTTCGAACGGCCGGGGGCTACGGCGCGTGACGACGTCCGGCGAGCCCGAGAGCGAGCCGGCCTGGTCGCCCGACGGAACGCGCCTCGCCTACGTCTCGCTGACGGGCGAGGTGACGGACCTCCGCGTGGTGAGTGTCGAGAACCGCGAGGTCGTTGCGCTGACACAGGACGCCTCGCTCGAAAGCTCGCCGGTCTGGTCGCCCGGGGGCGACAGCATCTGGTTCGTCACCGACCGGCCCGGAGGCGGCCCGCTCTGGAGCATCCCGATCGGAGGAGGCATCCCGACGCCGCTCGGAGGGCCCGCAGGAATCGGGCGGTTCGGCCTTCGCCCTGCCATCTCACCGGAGCTCCGCCCGGACCTCGACCAGAAGCCGCCGGCCGAACTGTCCGTGTTGAGCGTGCGCCGAGGGGGCCGCCGGCATCACCTGCTCGGCTTCAAGTCGGCGACGGACAACCTGGGCCTCGGGCCGCTCTCCGTCATCGCCAGCCGGGCGAGCCACCTTTTTCCGACGATGCGCGCAGCTCAGCGCATTCGGTTGACCGGCGGCGGCGCGCGGACGTATCCCGGCGTCGGCGTCCTCCGCTACACGTTCTCGCCGTCGCACACGCACTGGCACCTGATGGACTTCCAGCGCTACGAGCTCCGTCGCGCGCGCGACCACTCGCTCGTCCTCCGCGACCACAAGTCCGGCTTCTGCCTGACCGATCGCTGGTCGCACCGAGTGGCCGTGCTGCCGGGATCGCCGCGCCGGCCGCGTTTCACCGACTACTGCGCGCGCAGCAACCCGCGCGCGGTCTTCGTCGCACAGGGGACGTCCGTCGGGTTCTCGGACGTCTACCCGAGCCATTTCCACGGGCAGAACCTCGAAATCACGCGGGTCCCTGCCGGCGTCTACGAGCTCGTCCACCGCGCGAACCCGCGGCTCCTCATCCGCGAGCTGCGGTACGAGAACGATGCAGCGTCGCTGCGGATCCGGATCGCGTGGCCGCGCGGCCGTGGACGGGCACCTGCGATCCGCATCCTCGCGACTTGCGCCGCCAGCGAGTACTGCGCGCCGTAGCCGCGGCGGGAGCTGCGTTGTGCTTCGCCGCACCGGCGGGCGCGATGCCCCCACGCGCGGGTGTCGTCGTGCTGGGCCGGACCTTCGGAGGGCTCGAGCTCGGAGCGACGCGTGCCCAGGTGCGTGCCGCCTGGGGCTCGCGGTTCGGCCGCTGCCGTGACTGCCGCGAGCCGACGTGGTACTTCAACTACCGCGACTTCTACCCACAGGGCGCAGGTGTCTCCTTCCGGGCAGGACGCGCCGTCGCGTTCTTCACGGTCTGGGCGCCAGGAGGCTGGCGGACGAACCGCGGGCTTCGTGTCGGCGACGCGGCGACGCGCCTGTTCACCACGTATCGCCTGCTCGTCCGCGTGCCGTGCGGGACGAGCCCGTACTTCGTCTACACGTCACACGCGCGAGGCGCCCTGACGGCGTTCTACGTCCGCGACGACAGGATCTGGGGCTTCGGCCTCAGCCGTGCTGGCGTGTCGCCGTGCCGCTGAGGCCGAGAGCCGCCGGCAGCGCGCGGAGGTCGGGCAACCGGCCGGCGTAGCCGGGAAAGCGGTCATCGCGGTCGACGAGGAACGCGCGCATGCCGAGCGCGCGCGCTCCCTCGATGTCGTCCTCGGGCGAGTCGCCGACCATTGCCGCCTCTTCGGGCCGGACGCCGAGCCGGTCGAGCGCGGCGCGGAAGATGCTCGGATCGGGCTTCACCTTCCCGTGCGCGCCCGAGGAGAGCGCGACATCGACGTCGAGCCCGTGATGGGCGACGAAAGCGGCCAGATCGCGGCCGGTGTTCGAGACGAGCCCGAGCTTGATGTCCATCGCGCGCAACTCGTCGAGCACGGGCAGCGTGTCCTCGTAGAGCTCGAAGTTGTGCGCGTGCTCCCACGCGCGCGTCATCTCGACGGCGCACTCGTACGCGCGCTCGGAATCGCCCCCCATGCCGCGGATGATCCGCTCGGTGAAGAGTACCCAGACCTCCTCGTCGTGATCGAGCTCGGGATGCTTCTCGAGCGTCTCGATCGCGGCCGCCCGTGCCTCGGCGTAGCGGGTCGGGTCGAGGTCGAGCCCGAAGCGCCGCCCGAGCAGGCCGTAGCCGTCGGGGCCGAGGTCGGGACCCGGCTTGGCGAGCGTGAAGTCGACGTCGAAGAGGACCGCGCGGAGCGTCAAATCGGCGCGGGCCAGCGATACGCATCCGGCTGACGGTTCGCGAGCGACGGCAGCTGGCGGCGCACCTCCTCGACGCGGGCGCGCTCGAGCACGGCGCTGATCACCGTCTCCTCGTCCGGCGCCTGCGCGACGACGGTGCCCCAGGGGTCGACGATCAGCGAGCGCCCGTAGCTCGGCCGGCCGATGCCCGTGACGCCGAACTGTGCCGGAGCGGCGACGTAGAACCCGTTCTCGACCGCGCGGGCGCGGAGCAACACGTGCCAGTGGTCCTTGCCCGTGTAGAGCGTGAAGTGGGCGGGCACGGTCGCGAGCAGGGCGCCTTCGAGCGCCAGGATCCGGTACAGCTCGGGGAAGCGAAGGTCGTAGCAGATCGTCAGCCCGAGCGGCCAGCCCTCGAGGTTTGCGACGACCGGCTCGTCGCCCGCCTCCTCGGCTTCGGACTCGCGGTAGACGAGGCCGCCGACCTCGACGTCGAACAGGTGGATCTTGCGGTAGACGGCGACGAGCTCGCCGTCGGGGTCGAAGACGCAGCACGTGTTCGAGAGCTTCTCGCGGCCTTCACGGCGCTCCGTGATGGATCCGCCGACGAGCGTGACGCCGTGGGACTTGGCCCAGGCGCGCATGGCCTCGACGGACTCGCCGTCGTCGAGGCTCTCGGCCGCCGCGTGCAGGACGCCCGGGTCGCCGATCGCGTTCCACTTCTCGGGGAGGGCGACGAGGTCGGCGCCCGTCGCGGCGGCTTCGGCCACGAGGCGTTCGGTCGTCTCGAGGTTCGCGGCCTTGTCGGTGCCGCTCGCGAGCTGGACGCAGGCGATTCGGAGCTGATGGGCCATGGGACTGAGAATATCGGCGGGCGGGGCACCTCCCGGACCCTGCGGGCGCCAATGAGATCGCGGTTTCGCGGCTCTGGGCCGCTCGCTCGGCGTGCGCAGGACGGCGGAACAGTGCTGCGACGCGTCGGCCAGAGTCGCGACGCTCGCGGCTCTGGGCCGTTCGCTCGGCGTGCGTAGGACGGCGGAACAGTGCTGCGACGCACGGGCCGCCGTCTGGAGCGCGGCGAGCGGGCGGCAGGCGGCGGCGGGGCGGGCTTCGCCCGATGCCGCCGCCGCCGGCCAGTGCCGCGATCGGGGTGCCCAGATTTGAACTGGGGACCTCTCCGACCCGAACGGAGCGCGCTACCAGGCTGCGCCACACCCCGAGCTGCCACAGGGTAGCTCACCTTTCCGAAATCGACATGGTCCCGACACAGTTCTGTGACACGTCGCCGGGTATGTTGCCTAGATAGGCGACGAAGGAGGAGTGCGCAGTGAACAGTGTGGTGCTGACGGGGAACCTCGCCACCGAGGTCGAGGTCAAGGATCTCGGGGAGGAGCGGCAGGTGGCGAAGTTCCTGCTCGCCGTTGATCGCCCAGGAACCGAAGAGGCCGACTTCTTCTGGGTCGCGGCGTGGAACAAGCAGGCCGAGCTGTGTGGCCGCTACCTCACCAAGGGTAGGCGCGTCGGCGTGGACGGACGACTACGCAGCAGCTCCTGGGAGGACGGAGACGGCAACAAGCGCACGTCGGTCGAGGTTGTCGCGAGTCGCGTCGAGTTCCTGTCACCGCCGCCGGGAAGCGAGGCCGCCGGTGCCGAAGTGCCATTCGAGGAGGTCGCCGCTCGGTAGCCGGCGGACATAGCCCGCCTAGAATCGCGGCGTGGCCGACCGCGACGAGCTGCTCGCCTTCGCAGACGAGCTCCTCGACCTCGACGCCTACCCGGACTATGGGCCGATGGGCATGCAGGTCGAGGGGGCGCGTGAGGTTCAGCGGATCGCGACGGGCGTCTCGGCATCGCTCGAGCTGTTCGAGCAGGCGGCGCGGGCCGGCGCGCAGCTGCTCCTCGTCCATCACGGGCTGTTCTGGGACCGTGACCCGCGAGTCGTCGCCGGCCCGCTACGTCGCCGGCTGCAGGCGCTCTTCGACGCGGACATCACGCTCGCGGCCTATCACCTCGCGCTCGACGCCCATTCGGAAGTCGGCAACAACGCCCTGCTGGCGCGGGAGCTCGGCATCGAGCCCGAGCAGCGGTTCGCCGACCTCGGCTGGGGCGGCCCACTCCGCGACCCGGTCGACATAGAAGGGTTCGCCGCGCGCGTGCGGCAAGCTGTCGACGCGGAGCCGATCGTCTTTGCCCACGGGCCCGACCGGATCGATCGGGCGGCGGTGGTGACGGGAGGCGCAGCGAGGTACGTGGCCGACGCGGCGCAGGAAGGGTACGACCTGTTCCTGACCGGTGAGGCCGACGAGCCGACGCTGCACACCGCGCGAGAGCTCGGCATCCACTTCGTCGCCGGCGGCCACTACGCGACCGAGCGCATCGGGATCAAGGCGCTCGGCGAGCTCCTTGCCGAGCGGTTCGGCATCGAGTCCGAGTTCATCGAGCTTCCGAACCCTGTCTAGACGCCGCGTCTGAGGAAGCTCTCGATCGCATCGACGCAAGCGTCCGGCCGCTCGCCGATGAGCAGGTGGCCGCAGTCGGCGATCACCCGCAGCGGTGCGCGGAGCCGCCGCGCGTACTCGAACGCGTCGTCGATCGGCACTTGGTGGTCGCGGGCGCCCCAGAGCACGTATGCGGGGCAGCGAACGCGGTCGAGGTCGAGCCGGGGGTCGTCGCGGACGAGGGCCTGGCGTGCTGTCTTCGTGTCCGTGTGACTGCCGAAATGGGCGAGAAAGCCGTCGACGGCCTCGTCCGAGAGCGCGAGCGGGTCGGAAGCCGCCCAATAGCCGAAGACGGCGTACCGGAGCGCCGGACTGCGCGCGATCCGCCGCCGAAGGCGCGCGTAGGCATGACCTGGACGAAGAAAGGCCACGACGTTGAGCCAACGCTCCGCCTCGCGCGTCGCGGAACGGATGCCCGCGGCTCCGGCGAGCACGACCGCGTTGACACGCTCCGCCCGCGCTACAGCCAGCCGGAGCGAGACGAGCGCGCCGAGCGAGTGCCCTACGAGCGCCGCCTCGGCGAAGCCCTCCGCCTCGGCGAGCTCGGCCACGCACTCGGCATACGGGTCGAGCGTCGTTGCGCCGGTGAGCGGCGCCGAGAGCCCGTGGCCCGGAAGGTCGGGAACCAACACGCGAAAGCGCCTCGCCAGCCGGGGTGCGACCTCGGCCCAGTTGCTCGCCGCACCACCGAGGCCGTGCACGAGCACGAGCGGCGGGCCTTCGCCGCCGACGAAGTAGCGCAGCGCTCCGCCGTCCACGTCGAGGCGCCGATCCTCGAGGCCCCGTAGTCCGTTGCGGTCGTCGACTCCCATCACTATCGTGTGACTCGATGAATGTCTTCCCGGCGCGGGGCCTTTGATCCTCGCGCTCACATGCCAACGAACGAGCGAGCCTGAGCACGCGAGCGTGCCGGGCTCTTTTGTTTTCGGCGTCCAATCCAAGGAGGAACGATGGCGAACCACCTGACGCCCGAGGAGCTGTCGAAGGAGCTTGGGATCGACCGCGCCGAGGTCATCCGCCTCTGCGTGGAAGAAGGCGTGCCCATCTACCAGGGCAAGATCGACAAGACGCTGTTCCAGGCTCAGCTCCAGGCGTCGGGCTCGCGCCCGCCCGAGGCACTCGCCTCCTAAGAACAGGCCTTTAGGCGCTCTTACGTGCCGGAGCGCGTTTTCGGGAGCCGCCCTTCGAGGCGGCTCTCGCGCGTTTGGCGGGTTTCTTCTCCGAGACCTCGGCGACGCTCTTCTTGAGCGCCTCCATGAGGTCGACGACCGGCGTCTCCTTCACGGGCTCGGCCTCGACGACGAGCTCCTCGCCGGCGAGCTTCGCCTCGAGCATCGCGCGTAGGTCGCGGCGGTACTCGCTCGTCAGCTCCTCGGGCTCGAAGTCGCCCGCGAGGCTGTCGATCACCTGACGGGCGAGACCGAGCTCGGCCTCCTTCACTTCGCTCTCGTCGACGGCCTCCTCGATCTCCGCCTGGGAGTTGACGTCCTCGGCTAGGAACAGCGTCTCGAGCGCCAGAGCGTCGCCCTTCGGGCGGATGAGACAGAGGTGCTCGGCACCCTGCCGGACGAAGCGGCCCAGCGCCGCCTTCCCGGTCTCCTGCATCGCCCGTAGCAGGAGCACGTACGGGCGCCGCGCGGCCGGAGTGCTCGCCGGCGCGAGGTAGTAGGTGCGGTCGAAGAAGACGGGATCGACGTCCTCGGCGTCGACGAAGCGGCTGATCTCGATCGTCTTCGAGTCGTCGATCTGCATGATCGCCTCGAGGTCGGCGTCCTCGACCATCACGAACTGGCCCTTCGCCACCTCCCAGCCCTTGACGAGCTCGTCGCGCTCGACCTCGCGCTCGTGGACGGGGCACCAGCGCTTCTGCTTGATCGGCGTCCCGCACTCGCGGTGGAGCGTGCGGAACGACACGTCCGACTGCCGCGCCGCAGGGCGCGTCGCCAGGGCGAGCCCGACCGGGATGTTGACCAGGCCGAAGCTGATGGAGCCGTTCCAGATCGTCCGCATAGGGGGTAACGAATTGTACTCGGACCCCCCTTTTCCTCTTTTAACCTTGGCTCGAATGCGAACGATCTGGTCGCTCTGGCAGGACGCCGTCTCACGAGAGCACGATGGACCCGCGTACCTCGTCGACGAGCCCGACGGCTGGCGTGAGGTCTCGTGGCAAGAGGCCGCGCAGGCCGTCGACGAGCTCGCCCACGGCCTGCTCGCGCTCGGGATCCGGAAAGGCGACGCGTTCGGAATCCTCGGGCACACGCGCCTCGAGTGGGTCCTCTTCGACTACGCGCTCGCGCACGTCGGCGCGACGGCCGCGCCGATCTACCCATCGTCGTCGCAGGCTGACTCCCGCCACATCCTCGAAGACTCGGGCGCCGTCGGCGTCCTCGTCGAGAGCGACGAAGACCTGCCGCTGATCGAAGGGGCCGAGCTCGGCCACGTGTTCACGTTCGCCGGCTTGGAGCGCCTGCGCGAGAGCGGCCGCGAGCACGCGCGGACGAACCCACGTGCAGTCGAAGAGGCGCGCGCTCACGTCGGCGAGGACGACCTGTTCACGTTCATCTACACGTCCGGGACGACCGGCCCGCCGAAGGGCTGCATGATCCTCAACCGCAACTACTACGAGATGTGTCGCTCAGCGGCGCTGGCGGAGGACTTCTTCCTGCCGTCCGACGTCCTCCTCCTCTACCTGCCGCTCGCGCACAACTTCGGGCGCTACATGCACCTGCTCGGGGCGTACGTCGGCTACACGGTCGCGTTCTGCCCCGACGCGCGCCGCCTCGGCGAGGTCATGCCTGCCGTCCGGCCGACGGTGCTGCCGACGGTGCCCCGCGTCCTCGAGAAAGTCCACACCGCGGTCACCGCGACGTTCGACGAGGCGACGGGCGCCAAGCGGCGGCTGATCGACTGGTCACTCTCGGTCGGCGAGCGCGCCAGCCGAAGGCGCATGACGGGGCGGTCGCTCCCGCCGGGCCTGGCAGCGCAGCACGCGCTTGCCGACAAGCTCGTCTACTCGAAGGTCAAGTCGAGGCTCGGCGGCCGCATGCGCGCGGTCATCTCCGGCGGCGCGCCGCTGGCGACTGAGATCAACGCGTTCTTCCACAAGCTCGACGTGCTGGTCCTCGAGGGCTACGGCCAGACCGAGGGCACGACGGCGTGCAGCTGCAACCTGCCCGGGCGCGTCAAGCTCGGCACGGTCGGCCCGGCGCTGCCGAACATCGAGGTCGCCGTCGCAGACGACGGGGAGATCCTGCTCCGCGGCCCGACGGTGTTCGCGGGCTACTGGCAGAACGAAGAGGCGACGAAGGCCGCCCTGCCCGGCGACGGCTGGCTCCACACAGGCGACGTCGGCTCGCTCGACGAGGACGGCTTCCTGACCGTCACCGACCGCAAGAAGGACATCATCGTCACTGCGGGCGGCAAGAACGTCGCCCCGCAGAACATCGAGAATCTGCTCAAGGGGTCACCGTTCGTCTCGCAGGCGCTCGTGGTCGGTGACCGTCGGCCCTTCCTGACGGCGCTGATCACACTCGACGCTGACGAGCTCGGAAAATGGGCTCAGGCGCGCGGCGTGAACGGCGACGTCGGCGAGCTCGCCCAGCGCGACGACGTGGAGGCGTTGGTGCGCGAAGTGGTCGACGACACCAACGCCCGGCTTGCGCACTTCGAGCAGATCCGAGCCTGGACGATCCTGCCGCGCGACTTTCTGCCGGAGGAGGGCGAGATCACGCCGACGCTCAAGCTCAAGCGGCGCGTCTGCGAGGACCACTTCGCCCGCGAGATCGAGGCGCTCTACACCGACTAGGAGTCCTAGCCGCGCGCTGCGCGACGGCGCCCATACGGAGTCACGCCGGGGGGCTTGTAGACCGCGAGTGTGGTCGCGGTGAGCAGCAGCACGAGGGCGACTCCGGCGTGGAGCACCGGCGACGGATCTCGAAGATCCGAGGTCGAGACCCCCGGTTGCGACGCGGAGTCCGCCAGATCGCCGAGCGTCCGCATGTAGAGCATCAGGATCACAGTCGCCACAAGGTTGATGACGAGCTTCGCCACGACCCAGTAGTGCCGGAACAACCCCCAGACCGTCCCCAGCGACTGCACGAGGCCGGTCAGGAGCGAAGCGAGACTCAAAGGGAGCACGACGAACCAGGCGATCGGTTCCATCGCGATGTAGACGGCGCGCACGGTCTGCGTGTCCTCGCTGGCCAGCCCGACGATGGCGAGGGCGAGGACGCCGGCCACTGCTCCGAGCCATCCGACCGAGGCGCTGACATGGGCCGTCAGCGCGAGCTTGCGGAGGCGCGGCTGCATCGTCACGCGTGCCGGCCGGGGCCGTGGCCGCCGATCACGAGCAAGACCACGACTGCGACGATCAGCAGGGCGCCCACGACTGCGAAGACCTTCACCCACGTGGGCGTTGCGTGGTCGGCGCGCGGCGGTAGCATGTCGACAGTCTACGAGACACCTTGTCCTATTCAAGTCATCATGTCTCTAGATGTGACACGTCGTAGGATTAAAGACGTGCCGAGGGTATGGAGCGACACCGTAGAGGCGCACCGCCGCGCCGTGCGCGAAGCGATCCTCGACACGACTGCCCTGCTGGTTTCCCGGCACGGGCTCCGCTCCGTGGCGATGGGCCAGATCGCGGAGGAGACGGGCATCGCGCGCGCCACGCTGTACAGGTACTTCTCGGGTGTCGAGGCGATCCTCTCTGCGTGGCACGAGCGCCAGGTCGCTGCCCACGTTGACCTACTCGCCCAGGCGGCGGAGCGGCCCGGTAGCCCCCTCGAGCGGCTCACGGCCGTGCTCGGGACGTATGCCTCGATCGTTCACGAGCACCACGGCACCGACTTGGCGGCGGCTCTCCATCGAGGCGCCCACGTGGCCAGGGCGCAGCGCCGGCTCACAGAGTTCGTCCGCGACCTCGTTGCAGCAGGGTTGGAGGCTGGAGAGATTCGTCGCGACGTGCCTCCGGACGAGCTCGCGCATTACTGCGTCCACGCGCTCGCGGCAGCGGCCGGCGCTCCATCCAGGGCCGCGGTCCGGCGCCTCGTCGAGGTGACCGCCGACGGCCTGCGCGCCCGCGACTAAGGGGCTCGCCTAGTGGCCGTGGTACTCGTGCACGACGGCGTGCCCACGCCCCTTCGAGATCAGCCACCGGTTGACCGGGAACGCAGCGACCCAGGCGACGGCCAGGGCGAAGGCGAGACTGCCCCAGAAGAGCGCGTCGCCGAGGCCCGCCTCCATGGCTCCCGGGATGACGAGGATGATCGCGTTGTCGACGATCTCCATGACCGTGATCGAGAACGTGTCGGCGGCGAAAGCAATCGGGACGACGGCGGCGAGCGCGAGGCGTGAGCGCAGCAGTGGCACGGCGGTGAACGAGTAGCCGAAGAGGAACGCGAGCACGACCGCCAGCGCGATCGTCTCGAAGTTGCCCCAGTCGAGCGCCGTTCCGATCACGACGCCTAGTACCTCACCAACCGCACAGCCGGTGAGACAGTGCGTCGTCGCGGAGGCGGCGAGTCGGTTCAGCGAGGCTTGTTCGGCGTGCGAGTGGGCGATGCCGGCGTTATAGCCGCCGCGCGCCGACCCACGTCGACGCGTACCAGCCGGTGATGCTGGAGATCTTGACCACGTCGCCCGTGTGGGGCGAGTGGATGAACTGATTGCCGCCGATGTAGATGCCATCGTGGCCAAGGCCGTTGAAGAAGACGAGGTCGCCGGGCTGGAGCGCCGACCTCGACACGGGTGTCCCGTAGCCGTACTGCGCTGCGGCGTTGTGTGGGAGCGACACGCCGACCTGCGCGTAGACATACATCACGAACCCTGAGCAGTCGAATCCCGACGGGCTTGACCCCCCGTACACGTACGGGGTCCCGAGGTAACGCATCGCGATACCGACCACGCCGCCGTACTGGGACGGCGGGGCCGCCGGCAGCGTCTGCTCGGAGCTGTCGATGGACCCGGAGCTGGCGGTGAGAACCTCGAGGCCGGTCTGCGGGGAGGCGAGCCGGGCCCGAGCGTCCGCGGCCAGGCGGGCCTGGCGCTCGCGTTCCGCTGCCTGCAAGCGCCCGATCTCACTCCGGATCGAGGACAGCATCTGCTGCCGCTGGGCCAACTGGCCTTCGATCGACGCCTGCTGTGCCGCGCGCTCGGCGACGAGCCTCGCCTGCTCGACGTGAGCTTCCTTGAGCCTGGCCCTTCGCGTCCGTACCGCTCTCCGGTACTGCTTGACCTCCTTCAGCACCCGCGAGCTCTGGTCGGACACGCGGTTCACGGTGTCGACGCGCTCGATCAGGTCTTCGATGCTTTTCGCGCCGAGCAGGACGGCGAAGCCGGTGCTGTCGCTGTCGGAGGTGTAGAGCTCGATCAGCCGTGCCTCGAGGGCCGCCCGGGCACTCTTCAGGTTGCTCTGCGCGATGCGCAGCTCGCGGCGGTTCTCCCGGAGATCGCTTTCGATCCGCCGCAGCTTCAGGTTCGCGAGGTTGTACGCCTCGACGGCGCGCTCGAGGTTCGCATCGAGCCCGTGGATCTGGTTCATCACGGCCTCGGCCTCTGCGCGTTTTGCCGCAACGGAAGCGGGCTCCGCATGCGCCGCGGGCGCGACGAAGAGGATCGCCGCGAAACTGAGAAGAACTACGAGCGCCTGTCGTCGCGGAGCCGGGCGAGAGGTGTCGGCGACGGCCAGTCCAGGCGCACCGGAGGGGGGCCGGTACGTCACGAGCACGGCACCCTAACAGGGGTTGCGGACGACCGCAAACAGCAGCCGGAGACGAAAGCGGCACTGGAAAAAGGCGTGGTCCCGGCGCCGAGCGGGCATGCCGAACACGCTGTGTTACGGTTTCGCGCCGTGGGAGAGGTTTGACTGCCCTAAAAGGGCTGCTCGTCCTTGCATCGCTCGGGATCGTCTGCGGCTTACAGCTCTCAGCCGCCAGCGGCGCGGATTCGCCGTCGAACCTGCTCGGGCGCGCGGATGCCCTGCGCTCGGAGAACGGGCAGCTCGACCGGCAGGCGCAAGCCGCCTGGCTGAGCGCTGCCTCGCTCGACACCCGTCTCGAGCACACCCGCGCCGCCCTGTCCCGCCTGCGCGCGCGCACGGCGGCGATTGCGAGCCAGCGCGCCGAAGCCGAGCTGCAGCTGGCGATCGCGCGCCGCGGCCTGAAGATCGCGCAGCACCGCCTTGCGATGCGGGTTCGCGCCCTCTACGAGGAGGACGAGACGGACCCGATGACCGTGCTGCTCGGAGCGAAATCGATCGGTGAGGCGATCGAGCGTCTAGACGGCCTCGACCGGGTCGCGGTCCAGGACGAGCACTACGTCGAGGCCGCCAGGGCCGCGCGGAGGAAGCTGTTGGCGCTGACCCGCGTGCTCGCCGGCCGCGAGGCGGCTGCGCGCCGAGCCCAGGACGCGGCGGCCGCGACGGCCGCCGCGCTCGAGACCGCCGTGCGCGAGCGCCGTGCCCTGGTCGCCCAACTGCAAGCGCAACAGCGCGAGAACTCGGTGCAAGCTTCCTCCCTCGATTCCGAGGCTCGGACGCTCGCAGCGGCGCAGCAGGCGGCGGCGAGCGCGGCGCGCGCGGCGCCCGTGGCCGGCGGGAAGACGTTCTCGGTGACCGCGACGGGCTACTCGCTCCAGGGGCGGACCGCGACCGGCGTCTCGGTGGCATGGGGCGTGGTCGCGGTCGACCCGAGCGTGATCCCGCTCGGTACGCGCATGAGCATCCCCGGCTACGGCGAGGGCATTGCCGCCGACACGGGCGGCGCAGTCGTCGGCGCCCGCATCGATCTCTGGTTCCCGACCGAGGCCGAAGCGCTAGCGTGGGGCACACGCTCCGTAACGATTACGCTGCGCTAGTAGGACACGACCGGAAAGGGCGGAATTCCGCCACACAGTGCACAGGGAGCCGATGCAGTGAGCCCGAAAGTCGACAGCGACACGCTCCGCGTCCTGCTCGTGGACGACCACGATCTCTTCCGGACCGGCCTGCGCAACCTGCTCGAGGAGCAGGGCGTACAGGTGGTCGGCGAGGCCGCGAGCGGCTTCGACGCAATCAGGATCGTCCGTGAGATCGCGCCCGACGTCGTCGTCATGGACCTGAACATGCCAGGGATGACCGGCGTCGAGGCGACGCGCGAGATCAGCAGCATCGCACCCCTGACGCGCGTCGTCGTGCTGACCATCTCCGACCAGGACGAGGACGTGATGGACGCGATCGTCGCCGGCGCCTGCGGCTACCTCGTCAAGGACTCCTCCATCGAGGAGCTGATGCGCGGAATCAAGGCCGCGGCGATCGGCGAGTCGCTGATCTCGCCGCCGATCGCGTCGAAGGTGCTGCAGCGTATGCGCGCGGTCACACTCGACCAGGGTGCCGAGACGATCCGCTCCGAGCTCTCCGAGCGCGAGCTCGACGTGCTGCGCCTGATCGCCAACGGCAAGGACAACGCGGAGATCGCCGAGGCGCTCCACATCAGCCCGAAAACGGTCAAGAACCACATCTCGAACATCCTCATGAAGCTGCAGATCGAGAACCGCATCCAGGCCGCGGTCTACGCCGTCCGCAGCGGCATCGTCTAGGTCCGTCTCGCCTGCAAGATGGGCCGTGCGGCCCATAGGCGCCGCGCGTCACGCCGACCATAATCCCCTGCGATCTCGTGGCGCAGACGCTCGACACCGTCTTCGAGCACGTGCGCGCGCTGCTCGCTGCTCCTCAGAACGGCGGAGCCGCTCCGGCGCGGGACCGTCTTGAATTGACCCTCACGGAGGGCTACGCGGCCGCGCTCGCGCTCGACGGCGACCGGATGCGACTCGAGCGCCGGATCGAGCAGCTGACTTTCAGCTTCGCCGAGGGCGACGAGAGCCGGCCCGAGGAGCTGCGGAGGCTGATCGCGCGGCTGCACGCCGTCGAGGACGACCTCGCCGACCTGCGCGCGCTGCTCGAGAAGCTGCGCAGGCGCGCCGCCAAGGCCGCCTGAGGCATCACCCCGGCGCCTTGACGCGTTCGGGCCGCGGCGGTACACATCGCCTTCGCATGCGGAAGCGTGGCCCTGCTCTCGCCGTCCTCGTCATCGCACTGGTCGCGGCGCAGCCGTCCGCGGCCGCGGGCCAGACACCGCTCGCGCGTCAGCTCGCCAGGGCGCTCCGCGTTCCGCACGTGTCGCCGGCACAGTCAGGGGCGTTCGCGGTCGATCTCACGAGCGGACGGGCAGTGTTCGCGCACAACCTCACGCGCCCGCTGATCCCGGCGTCGAACGAGAAGCTCGCCGTCACGTACGCCGCGCTGCACGTCTTCGGGCCCGCGCACCGGTTCGACACCGCAGTCCTCGGCGAGGGCGAGCAGGAGGGCGCGATCTGGCGCGGCGACATCATCCTCAAGGGCTTCGGCGACCCGACGCTGTCGACGCTGAACCTGCATGCGATGGCCGGTCAGCTGCGCGCTCAGGGCATCACGCGCGTGTCCGGGCGGCTCGTCGGCGACGAGTCGTACTTCGACGCGCGCCGTACAGCGCCGGGGTGGAAGCCGTGGTTCTTCATCAACGAGTCGCCGCCGCTGTCCGCGCTGACCGTCGACCGCGCGCGCTACCACGGCCGCACGACGCGCGAGCCCGCGCTCGCGGCGGCGCTCACGTTCCGCGAGGCCCTGCGCGCCGCGGGAATCTCGGTCGCGGGCCGCACGCTGACGGGCAGGGCGGCCGACGATGCGTTCCCACTCGCGAGCGTCTCGTCGGTTCCGCTCGCGGCCATCCTGCGCTTCATGAACCGCGAGAGCGACAACTTCACGGCCGAGATCCTGCTCAAGCAGCTGGGCACCCAGCTCAGCGACCAGGGCACGACCGCGGCCGGCTCGGCCGTGGTGCGTTCGATTCTCGCCGAGCAGGAGATCCCGATCGGCGGCGTGCGGATCGTCGACGGCTCCGGCCTCTCGGGGCTCAACCGGCTGACGGCGAGCGCGCTGGTCGGCCTGCTGCAGGACGGCTACGACGACCTCGCCCTGCGGGAGGTGCTCGTCTCGACGCTCCCCATCGCGGGCCGCAACGGGACGCTGCGCAGACGCATGCGCGGGTCGGCAGC
>DASQWH010000067.1:0-39192 GCA_035640335.1 Gaiellaceae bacterium
CAGGTAGCTGCCTCCCTCCGAGATCTAGCCGATCGCAAAGTGCACCCGGTAGAGCACTACCGCGCCGCCGCGTGCGACGAGCTGCCCGCGGCAAGCCCGGGCGCGGCCATGGACGGCGAGGTAGCGGACGCCGAGCGCGGCCAGGTCTCCGCACGGTGCGCGACGTAGGCGCCTGAGCTCACGGTCGGCGTCGCGCGGTGCCGTCGTCGAGTACCCGCTCGGGTGCTCGCGCGGAGCCTGCATCAGGTAGTAGAGGTACACGCTCGCCTCCTGCCGCTCGGGCAGGCGGACGGGCAGCTCGAGCAGCCGTCCGGCGGGTGCCTGCCGCAGCGCTTCGTACGCGCGGTTGTCCTCGTCGGCCGGCGTCGGCTCGAACACTCCGACGTGCAGGTCGATCAGCACGAGAGCGGCGACGATCGCGGCCGTTCCCGGCCAACGCAGGCGCGACGCCGCCACGCCGACAAGCGCGGCGAGGGCGAGGCACGCGACCGGCATCAGCCGCTCGGGCACGCGCGTGTGCTCGACGCCGGGCAGGCGGCGCCACAGCGTCTCGTAGCCCGGCAGGTTCGCCCCGAGGGCGACGAGGAGCGGGACGACCGCGCCGACTCCCAACGCGACCGCGAGCCGGTACCGGCGCTCGGTCAGGAGCACCGCGAGCCCCGCGAGCGCGATCAGCGGCGTCGCCCAGCCCAGGAAGACGAAGCTCTCGATGCCATGGCGTACGTCGCGCGAGACGAAGTCGGCGCCGTCGGCCGAGTAGCGCTCGACCTGGGCGAACGAGCGACCCGTGCCCGTCGTGCCTCGGATCGCGACGAGGTAGACGAGCAGGCCGGCCACGACCCCGAGCGCCGCCGCACCGAGCGCGACGCCGAGCGCTCGCCCGCGGCAGAGCGCGTAGACGAGGAAGAACGGGATCGCGCCCAGCGCGAGGTGCACCTGCCCCGAGAGCGGAATTGACGCGAGCGCGGCCGCCGCGAGCACGAACCACCACGACGAGCGCCTCTGGCCGCGCTCGAACGCGAACAGCGCGAGCGGCAGCAGCATCGAGACCCACGCGAGCAGGTGGCCGGCGCTCGCCTGGCCGGCGAGGTACGGCGCCGAAGCGAACGCGAGGCCGCCGGCGATCGCGGCGCCGCGGCGGACGCGCAGCTCGCGCAGCCACAGCGCGCAGAGGGCTCCGCCGCCCAGAAACGCCAGCAACAGAAACACGTTCCATCCCGCCACCGTCCCCAACGCCCGCTGCAGCGGCCAGTAGGCCAGCCCGAACGGCCAGCCGGCGAAGTTGACGCGCGGCGCGACGAGAGGCTGGAAGCTGTACGGATCGCGCCAGGGCGCGCGGCCGTGCTCGAGCTGGTGGCCGACGAGCCAGAGCTGGTAGCCCGTCTGCAGGTGGTCACCGGGTGCGGCCTCGCGGTGGCCGGCCTGCCCCTCGGCCATGAAAGCCGTTTCCGGGTGTCTGACCCCCGGCCAGGTCGCCCAGGCGCCGGCCGCGAGGTAGAGCGCGCAGGCGAGGGCTACAACGCCTGCGCGGCCGAGAGCAGCTGATCGAAGTCCGGCACCTCGCCGGCGTCGTAGCGCCATGCGCCGCGGACCGTACCGCCGCGCTCGACGAGGAAGGCGGTCCTCTCGGAGACGTCCTTCATCGCGCGGAAGTCGTGGGCGACGCCGAAGTCGCGCGTCGCGTCGCCATTCCAGTCGGAGACGAACGGGAGCTCGAGGTCGAGCGCATGCGACCAGGCGGTCTGCGTGTACGTCGAGTCGCGCGAGACCGCGTAGACGTTGACCCCGGCCCGCTCGAACTCCTCTCTCCTGTCACGCAGGAGCTCCATCTCGTTCGTTCAGGTCGACGACCAGGCGAAGAGGAAGAAGAGGAAGAGCGCGGAGGAGCCGGCGACGAGGTCCGTCATCGCGGCGGGCTCGCGCGGGCCGAGCCACACGCGCGCGGCGGGGATCCGGTCGCCGACCGAGAGCATCGCGCGAGTATCGCTCAGCGCGCCAGGCCGAGGACGGCCGCCGTGTGCCTCGACACCGCGTCAGGCGTCATCGGCCCCGGCGGGAGCTCGACGACGAACGACGCCGTCCCGGGGAAGCGGTGGTTCTGCCAGTTCGGCGCCGTCCCAGGCGGCCAGCGGATCGAGCGGTACGGCTCGCCTGCGAGCTCCGCGTACCGTCGCGCGACCCCCACGCTCTGGCCCCAGGCCCTGACCACGGCCTGCGGCTGGTGGAACCAGATCGTCACCTTCGGGCGGAGCGCGAGGATCAGGCGGCGCGCAAGCCGCGACTCCGGCTCCGAGAAGGGGCGCGCACCCGAGTACTCGGGGTCCCAGGGCCGGCCGATCCGGCGCCACTCCGACGCGAAGTTGCGGTTCAGGTCGACGCCGCGTCCGTTCTGGCGCCGCCCGAGCACGTAGCCGTCGGGGTTCAGGTTGTGCACGAGCCAGAGATCGGCCGAGGCGTCCGCGCGCCGAAGTCGCTGCGTGACGGCCGTCCCGGCGCACTCCGTGCCGTGGATGCAGCCGAAGACGAGCACCTTCCGCGGCGAGGCCGGATTGCCGACGCGGTCGGCGTGGATCCGGCGGCCGCGGCCGGAGCGGCCGACGACGACCCGCTCGGGGGTGTCGCCGCGGATCCGCACGTGCATGTGGTCGTCGTGGTAGACGAGCCGCTGGACGATCTTGCGCGGGCCGCGGAGGCTCGTGCGCGGGCCGACGAAGACGTAGACGGCACCGGCTTGGACGAACCTCGTCACGAGGTCCTGGGCGAGGGCGCGGTCGATCTCGCGCGGAACGTTCGCCCGCAGCTCCTGCTGGTCGAGCCGTGGGTAGTAGACGTCGACGTCGAGGCCGTTCTGGTGCGACGCGTGGCCCCGTCCGCCGAAGCGTTCGTCGAAGATCCCGCCGTGGGGGCGGCTGAGGTCGCCGATCCCGACCCTGGGCGCGAAGGGATGCGCCGCGAAGTAGCCGTCGAGGACGTCGAGGAGCATGCGGAGCAGCCGGTCGCTGCCCCAGCGTCGCCACGGCCGGTTCGGCGAGCGCTTCAGCACGGGGTCCCACGTGAAGAACTGCGCCCCCTCCGCGGGCAGCTGGACGCCGTTGACGAGCCGTCCGGCCCACGGCTTGCCGAGCGAGCGCGACTCGCGCCATTCGATCGGCTCGTTCGGGTCGTTCGGCCGAGCCGGGGTCGAGGCCGAGGCGGCGCCGAGGGCCGCCGCGAGCGCGAGAAGCAGGATCAGGGCGAGGCGGGACAGCACCAGCTCACGTCGGACGGAAACACCGACGATAGCGGCCCGGAGCGCTGCACTCCACCGAACTTCGCCGCCACGCCGGCGACGGCCCGCACCAGGAGCCGGTCGAGGCGCAGGAAGAGCCACTGGTCGGCGTTCACCCAGCCGACGAGCAGCCACCGGCCGTTGGGCGAGACGCTGAGGCCGCCGAACTCGCCGGCAGCCGAGTACAAGGCGCGCTCCTCGCCACGCTGCGCCTCCGCCTGCATGAGCACGACCTCGCTCTGGCCCTTGGCAGGCACCCAGCGGATGAGGAAGAAGCGGTGCGCCCCACGCGCGAAGGCCACGCCGGTCGGGCCGACCGGCAGGCCGATCGCCCAGAGCTGGGCGCCGCGGTCGTCGAGGACCCGCAGAGAGCGCTCGCCGAGGGCCAGCAGCCTCTTGCCGTCCTCCGACCAGGCGAGCTGCCGCGGCGGCTCGACGCCGGGCTGGGACCGCCAGCGCACGGCGCCGGAGTCGGCGTCGACGAGGACGACCCGCGAGTCGACCGTCACGAAGGCGAGCTGGTGCTGCTTCACCGGTCGCCACGCCGGCGGTGACGGGTAAACACGACGGCGTAGCTCCTTGTCTCCCGTCCCGTCTCCGGCCACGACGCGGAGCGCAATGCCGCTCAGGTACGCGACACGAAAGCCGTCCGGCGCCCAGCTGGCGCCGCTGATTGGCCGGTTGCGCTCGAGCGACCAGCGGATGTTGCCCTTCGGATCGACGGCACGGAGCTCCCGGCGCCGGGAGACGGCGACGAACCGCGCATGCGGGGACCACGACGCCTGCTCGTACCGGCCGAGCAAGCGCCTCGATCCGTCCGGCCGCACGATCCAGGCGCCCCGCGGCGAGGTGACGAGCAGCGGTCCGCTCGCCGGGAGCGACGTCAGCGCGGGCTTCGCGCGGACGGTCTGCTCGTCCTTGAAGGCGTCCCTGACCTCGCGTGCGACTGCGCGGCCGGGCGGGGAGAGCGCGGCGAGCAGGAGGACGACGGCGGCTGCCGCCGCGACGAGCAGCCGCAAGTGGCGGCGCTGCCACGTGACGGGCTCGCGCACGTCGAAGGCGCTGCGTACGAGCGGCCACGCGCGCCGCTGGGCTTCGAGCTCGTCGGGCGGGCTGATCCGCTGCAGCTCGCGGCGGAGCTCGTCGCTCACGGGCGCCTCCGGTCGACGATCTCCTCCAGCCGGTCGAGCCCGCGGCGCAGGCGCGAGTTCACCGTCCCGCGGGGGAGGTCGAGCAGCTCCGCGATTTCGCCGGGCGTGTAGTCGAGGAGGTAGCGGAGGACGATCACGGCGCGGTGCTCGGGCGAAAGTGAGGCGAGCCCGCCGGCCACGTCTTCCGGAAGCGCGTTCCTGCGCACGTTCTCCTCGGTGTCCGCCTCCTCGTAGGTGTGCGGGTTCTCGGGCGACTCGCGACGCAGCGCGCGAGCGCGGGCCCAGTCGATCGCGCGGTTGACCACGATCCGGTGCAGCCAGGGCCCGAACGGACGGCGGCGGTCGAAGCGGTCGAGGTTCCGCACCGCGGCCAGAAAAGCCTCCTGCGCGATGTCCTCCGCAGCCGCCCCGTCCTGGACGACGAGGAAGGCTGCCCGGTGCGCCCGCGGCCAGTGCTCGCGGAAAAGCGCCTCGAGATCCGAGACCGATCCCGCCTGTGCGCCTCGGATCCAGGCGCGCTCCTGACGGCCGGGGGGCGCCATCGCGCGCTGACTATACGAGCGTGCCTGGCCACGAGGTCCATACGCGCAACGGCGTCGGAGAGGTCCGGGGACCCTCGCGCGCGCGGCGCGCGTACCTACTGCGTGACCCCGCAACGGAAGGAGCTCGCATGAAGCGCCTCGCCCTCCTGTCAGTCCTTGCGCTCGTGCCTGCGGGCGCCGCGTTCGCCGACGGCTGCCCGCCCGCGACTTGCGGCATGACGAGCGCCGCCGAGCCCGGCTCGCGGATTGTCGTGATCCGGCCGCACGGGCAGCGGGGGCCTGCGCTCGGCTACGACGTCGTGGCACGTCGGTGGCGCTTCTCGCTCCCGAGCGGAGTCGTGAGCGCGAACGGCGCAACGTTCGTCTCGACGAGGCACCGACAGGGTCGAGCGACGACCGAGGTCGTTCGGTACGACGCGCGCGCCGGTCGCGTGCGCTCTCGCTGGTCGCTCGGCGGCCGGTGGGCGGTCGGTGCCGTGTCGCCGGACGGCACCGGGCTCGCGCTCTTCGACTACCGCGGCCACCGCACGATCCTGCGTGTCGGCAACCCCTTCTCGGCCCAGCGCCTGGTGCTGCGCGGCAACTACGAGGTCGAGGCGCTGTCGCCGAACGGCCGCCGCGTCTTCCTCGTGCATTGGGGCCGAAACGGCTACGACCTGCAGAACCTCGACCTCGTGACGCGGAAGCTCGCGGCGACGCGCCTCGCCGAGCCCGACGAGAAGATGGAAGGAACCGCGCTCGCAGGCGTGGCGACGCGTGACGGCCGCTGGCTGCACACGCTCTACGTCAAGGCCGACGGCGAAGGGTTCGTGCACGCGCTCGACCTCGTGCGGGGCATCGCGCACTGCATCGACCTGCCCGTTCGCGGCGACCTCGCGAGCTACGGCGCGACGGCGCTCGCGCTCTCGCCGGACGAGCGCAAGCTCTACCTCGCGAGCCCCGTGCTCGGGCGTGTGACGACCGTCGACCTCGAGCGGCTGCGCGTGTCGCGAGTCACCGAGCTCGCGCCGCTCCGCCGCTACACGTTCGGGACCGGGCTCGGGGCCGCCGTGAACGCGAACGGGCGCATGCTCGCGTTCACGCTCGGTTCGCGGCTGTGGCTCTACGACGCCGCCTACGGCGCGGTGCGGCGCTCGGTCGTCGCCCCGTACTGGATCGCGGGGCTTGGCTTCGTCCCCGACGGCAAGCGCGTGGTCGCGGTCGGCGCGGGTGGCGCTGCGGCATTCTTCGACGCCGCGACCGGAAAGCGCGTCAGAGGACGAGCAGGAGGATGAACGCCCAGAGGACGATGCCGATGATCCCCAGCGTGATGCCGGCGGTTGCGAGGCCTCGGCCGCCCACGCTCGTGTCGGCCTCCGTCTCCCGGCGCGCCTGGACGCCGAAGACGATCGCGAGGATCCCGAGGATGAGCCCGAAAGCGAAGAGACAGATGATGCCGAGGACGAGCGAGGCGATCGCCTTGCCGCTCGTCCGCGTCGGGGTCGTCGTCGTGGTCGTCGGTGCAGCAGGCTCCGTCATGGGCTGTGACTCTAAGCCGTGGCGGGCTGTGCTGCGGCCTCGGTTGCCTCGGCGATCTCGCGCACGACCTCGACGACGTCGCGGTTCGCGTTGAAGACGCGCAGCTGCCGGTCGGCGCCGTTGCCCTTGGCGAGGATCTCGCCGATGCCCTCGAGCTCGCGCTCGGAGCCGAGCTCGCGCGCGTGCGGCTCGAGATCACGCAGCCGGCGGCGCACGAGCTGCGCGACGGGTGTGCGGTTCCGCCGGCCCGTCTCCAGGTCCATGAGCGGGGCCTCGAGGCCGTAGCGCGCGGCGAGCCACTTGTTCTCGTTCGTGAGGATGCGATGGAAGGTCGGGATCTTGTCGCCGCGGTCGAACCGCTCGCAGTAGAGCTTGACGAGCGCCTGGCAGTACGCCGCCAGCGCCACCGCGTCCTCGACGCGCGTGACCGCATCGCAGACCCGCATCTCGACGGTGCCGAGCCGCGGGTGCGGCCGGATGTCCCACCAGATGTGCGTGTAGTCGGCGATGCAGCCGGTCTTCTCGAGCTGGCCGACGAGCTCGGCGTAGTCGGTGTAGTCCGTGAAGCGGGGCGGAGGCCCCGAGCGCGGGAAGGCGGCGAAGACCATCTGCCGCGTCGACGAGAGCCCGGTGGCCTCGCCACGCCAGAAGGGCGAGTTCGCGGAGAGGGCGAGCATGGACGGCAGCTCGAGGAGCAGGCCGTTCACGACCTGGATCGCCTTCTCGGGGTCGTCGACGGCGACATGGACGTGGAGGCCGAAGATCAGCTCGCGGCGAGCGACGTACTGGAGCTGGTCGACGAGCGCGCGGTAGCGGTCGCGCGCCGTGATCCGCTGCCGCTCGAAGTGGCTGAACGGGTGCGTCCCGGACGAGCCGACGCGCAGCGACTCGCCTGCCGCGACGGAAGTCACGTACTCGCGCAGCTTGCGCAGCTCCCGGTCGACGTCGGTGGCGGTCCGGCACACCGGCGTCGCGATCTCGAGCACGGACTGCATCAGCTCGGGCTTGATCTGGGTCTCGAGCTCGTGGCCCGCGACCGACGCGAGCACCGTGTCGATGTGCTGCACGAGGTCGAAGCTCTCGCCGTCGAGCAGCATGTACTCCTCCTCGACGCCGAGCGTGTACGGGTCGCCCTCGCCGAACTTGTGCTCGAGCACGCTCCCGCCGGCGGCGAAGCCGTCTGCCGTGATGCTCGGCGGATAGATCTGCACGGCGCGGACCTTATTCCCGCCTGGCACAGCTATCCACGCACTGCGTCGGCTTCGATCTCCACGAGCCAGCGCGGGTCGAACAGCGCTGCGACGACGACACCCGTCGCAGCCGGCCGCACGGCTCCGAAGACCTCGGCGTGGGCGCGCGCGACCTCCTCCCAGTCCTCGGCGTGGACGAGATAGACGCGCGTGCGTACAACGTGCTCCGCCGCTGCGCCGGCCTCGGCGAGCGCGGCGAGGATGATCTCGAAGCAGCGCCGGGCCTGTCCATGGGCGTCCGGAGGCGGATCGCCGCCGTCGGGCATGACCGGTGCCGTGCCGCTGACGAAGACCTGCTTCCCGGCGACGACTGCGCGCGAGAAGCCCCAGATCGGCTCGTAGGGCGAGCCCGACGAGATGAGCCGCCGCTCCACGCGCGTAGTATCGCCGCCTCTTGGAGGCGCTTCGGCAGGTTGACGACTGGCCGGCGGAGAACGTCGCCGTTGCCGTCGTCCGGCGCGGGGAGGAGCTCGGCCGCACCGGCGACCCGGGTCGCGTCTTTCGGTGGGCGTCGGTGACGAAGCTAGTCACGGCTCTCGCCTGTCTCGTCGCCGCCGAAGAGGGGACGCTCGACCTCGATGAGCCCGCCGGCCCGCCCGGCTCGACGGTGCGCCACCTGCTCGCGCACGCCTCCGGCCTCCCGTTCGAGGGCACGACGCCGATCGCGGAGCCGGGGCGGCGCCGGATCTATTCGAACACGGGCTTCGACGTGCTCGCCGACACGCTCGCGGAGCGGGCCGGAATCCAGTTCGACGACTACCTGCGCGAGGCCGTGCTCGAGCCGCTCGCGCTGCGCCAGGCCGAGCTGCGGGGCTCCGCAGGCGCCGGTCTCTGCGGCTCGCTGGACGACCTCGTCGCTCTCTCGCGTGAGCTGCTCGGGCCGACGCTCGTCGCCCGCGAGACGCTCGACGAGGCGACGACCGTACAGTTTCCCGGCCTGGCCGGCGTGCTCCCCGACCTCGGCCGCTACGACCCGAACGACTGGGGCCTCGGCTTCGAGCTCAGGGACGCGAAGGAGCCGCACTGGACGGGCACGCGCCCGTCCACACGTACGTTCGGGCACTTCGGCGGCAGTGGCACGTTCCTCTGGGTCGACCCGGACGCGGGCTTCGCCGTCGGTTGCCTGACCGACCTCGACTTCGGCGACTGGGCGAAAGAGGGCTGGCCGCGCCTGTCCGACGCGGTCTGGGACGAGGCGAAAGGCGCGTAAAGAACCTGTAAAAGCGGCATTCGGACGCGCATACCCGCGCTAGAACGGGAAGAAGCAATCCGATGACGACGATCGAGCGAGAGCATCCGCTGCACGAGCGCCCGGTCCGCGAGCGCCCCGTCTTCGTGGCCGCGGACGGCAGGCGCGCCCGCCGGCTGCGCATCGCCGCCAGCGTCGTCGCCGTGCTCGCGCTGCTCTGGCTCGTCGCGCTCGCCGCGGGCACATTCGGTTTCGGCCGGCTCCCCGAAATTGCCACGCCGCTCGGCCGCATCGGCGGCAGCGACGCGAAGGTCGAGCACTCGAAGCCGGCGCCGCCAGATTCCACAGAGCCCGTGAGTCGCGCCGCGCCGGTCGCCGGCGCCTCCCAGGAGAGGCCGACGCGAGCGAGTGCATCGACCGGCGGTGGCACCTCGGCGACCACGGCCAGCGCCCGGGCGAAGGGCCAGGCAGCGCGCCGGCGCGCCGCACGGCAGCGCGCGCGGGTGCAGCCGCCCCCGCAGACCGTTACGCCGCCGCCTTCGCAGGGCTGGGCGCGGCACGGCCGGCCCGCGCCGCCGGGCTACACGCGCCGAGTCGAGCAGCAGCCGGCTCCGCCGCCGGGCCAGGTGCAGGCTCCGGGCCAGGCGAAGAAGGCGCTCGAGCCGCCTCCTCCTCCACCTCCCCCGCCGCCGGGGAACGGCAACGGTGGCGGAGCGAAGAAGGTCTAGCGCCGACGAGGGCCGCATCGCCCGGCCCCTCGCGCGCTGGCTCCTCCTCGCCTTCCTGCTCGTCGCCCTCGGCGTCCTGCTCGGCGCGCAGGGCCTCTCGACCCGCACGACGGGCCGTAGCGCGACGCCGCCCCGCAGCACGCCCGGTCCGCTCGCGGGCTCGGCTCCCGTCCTCACGTGGGACGGCCACCGGCTCGTCTCGAGACGCGCCGAGGGAACGAGCCGCCTGGTCGCGCTGACGTTCGACGACGGGCCCGACCCGCGCTGGACGCCCCGCATCGCCGCTGCGCTGCGCCGTCTGCGCGTGCCGGCGACGTTCTTCGTCGTCGGGAGCGAGGTCGCCCGCCATCCCGAGGTCGTGCGCTCGCTCCATCGCCAAGGGTTCGAGCTCGCGAACCACACGTTCACGCACACCGACCTCGCGGCGATCCCCGACTGGGAGCGCGCGGTGCAGATCGGGCTCACCGAGAGCGCCGTCGCCGGGACCGTCGGGATCCGGCCACGCCTGGTGCGACCGCCGTACTCGTCGCTTCCGGCCGCCGTCAGCGACGACCAGGAGCAAGCCCTAGAGCATCTCGCGCGTCGCGGCTACGTGATCGTGCTCTCCGACCTCGACGGCGAGGACTGGCAGCGTCCGGGAGTCAACGCGATCGTCGACGCCGCGACCCCTCGCGGGCGGCGCGGCGGAATCGTCCTGCTCCACGACGGGGGCGGCAACCGCTCGCAGACGGTCGCCGCGGTCGAGCAGCTCGTCCCGCGCCTGCGCGCACGCGGCTTTCGCTTCGTGACCGTTTCGGAGCTCGCCGGGATCCCGCGTGACGAGGCGGAGGTGCCGGCCGGGCGCTCGGGCCGGACGCGCGGCGCGATGCTGCTCTCGACGCTCGCGGTCGCACGCTGGACGACGTTCACGCTCGCCGTGCTCCTCGTCGTCGTGACGGCGCTCTTCCTCGCCCGCGTCCTCATCCTGCTCGCGTTCGCGCAGCGTCATGCGCGCACGGTTCGCCGCCGGCCGGCGGCGGCGCCGTTCACGCCTCCCGTGTCGATCGTCGTGCCGGCGTTCAACGAGGCGGTCGGCATCGAGCAAGCCCTGCGCTCGCTCGCGGCGAGCGACTACCCGAGCTTCGAGGTGATCGTCGTCGACGACGGCTCGAGCGACGGCACCGCGGACGTCGTCGAGCGCCTGCAGCTACCGAACGTGCTCGTCCTCCGCCAGGCCAACGCGGGCAAGTCCGCTGCGCTCAATCGCGGTCTCGCGGCGGCGCGCCACGACCTGGTCGTCATGGTCGACGCGGACACGATCTTCGAACCGGAGACTCTGGCCCGCGTCGTCGAGCCCCTCGCGGATCCCGGAGTCGGCGCCGTCTCCGGCAACACCAAGGTCGGCAATCGGCGCCGCTTGCTCGGGCGCTGGCAGCACATCGAGTACGTGATGGGCTTCAACCTCGACCGCCGTCTGTACGACGTGCTCGAGTGCATGCCGACGGTGCCGGGGGCGGTCGGAGCCTTCCGCCGTCACGCCCTCGACGACATCGGCGGGATCTCGGCGGCGACTCTGGCCGAGGACACCGACACGACGCTCGCGATCGGGCGCGCGGGCTGGCGCGTCGTCTACGCCGAGGAGGCGAGGGCGTGGACGGAGGCTCCGTCGTCGCTACGGCAGCTTTGGCGCCAGCGGTTCCGCTGGTGCTACGGGACGATGCAGGCCGTCTGGAAGCACCGCGCCGCGCTCTGGCGGCCGGGCGAGCAGCGCATCGGCCGGCGAGCCCTGCCGTACCTCGTGCTGTTCCAGATCGTGCTGCCGCTGCTGGCGCCGCTGATCGACCTGTTCTCGATCTACGGCCTCGTCTTCCTCGACGCGCGCGCGGTGATCGCGTTCTGGCTGACGTTCAACGCCCTGCAGCTCGGGTTGGGCTGGTACGCGTTCCGGCTCGACCGGGAGTCGGCGCGCGTCCTGTGGGCGATGCCCCTTCAGCAATTCGTCTACCGCCAGCTGATGTACCTCGTCGTGATCGAGTCGATCCTGAGCGCTCTCGGCGGCACGCGGATGCATTGGCGCTCGGTCCCACGGAGCGGCGAGGTCGAGGTCGCCGGCTAGGGCGAGGGTGGCGGGGGCGGGACGACCCGCAGCGTCGTCCGCATGCCTCGGGCCGCGTGGTCCGCGATCGAGCACCAGATCCGGTAGCGGCCGTTCGCCAGCTTCACGCCCAGCACCTTGCGCTGTCCCGGCAGGACCTTCGGCGTCGCCCAGACCCGGGTGCCGCCGATGCGCCGCATCCTGAAGTCGTGCTCGTCCTGCCCGAGGTTGTAGACCTCGATGATGTTCCAGCGGCCCGAGCGGAGCTGCGGCCGCGAGAGCTGGAAGCGGAACTCGCGCGTCACGACCTGGATCCGGCCCGGCGCGGCCGCGGTCGCGGGCAGCGCGCCGACGAGCGTGGCGAAGACGGCAGTGACGAGCGCCAGCCTCATCGCAGCAGCGGCACGCGGGCAAACGATCCGGCGCGCGGGATGATCGGCGACGCGTCCGTGCCGAGCCACTGCTCCAGCACCGAGCAGTAGACGCTGCGGAAGTCGACCGTGGCCTTGAGGTTGCCGTCGTCGTCGAGCCCGCCGCGGAGGCCCGGGAACTCTCCGATCATGCGCCCCCGGACCCGGCTGCCGAGCAGGAAGCCGACGCCCGCGGCGCCGTGATCCGTGCCCGCGGACCCGTTCTCCTCGCCGCGGCGGCCGAACTCGGACCAGACGAGGGTCAGGACCCGGTCTTCCAGCCCGCGCGCCTCGAGGTCGCGCTGGAACGCGAGCAGCGTGTCGCCCGTCAGCTTCAGGCCGGCCGCGAGCCGTTCGGGCTGGTCGGAGTGCGTGTCGTACATCCCGTACGCGCTCAGGGCGACGCAGTGCAGGGGCAGGCCGGCGCCGATCATCGCCGCGAGGCCGGCGAGCCGCTCGGGGAAGTCGCTCTCGTGCTTCGGGTACGCGACGGGGCTGCCGAGGTTGTCCGCGTCGAACGGCGCCAGCTGGCGGCGCAGCTTGTCCGCCTGGGACGTGATCAGCCGCGCCGCGCCGCGGCTCGGGTCGCGGTCGCCGCCGCCTCCGAGCTGGCCGACTGCCTCCAGCATCCGGTTCTCGACCTGGCCCCAGACACCGGGCGCCCAGAACGAATACTCGCCTGCGCCGCGGAGGGCGGCGACGGGCACGCGCGAGGTGGCGAGCGTCGGTGACAGCTCCCCGTCGAGGCTCACGCCCTGTAGCGGGTTGTCGGCCGACCCGGCGCGGTCGAGGTAGCGCCCGAGCCAACCAGTGCGCAGGTTGGCGTCCGTCGCGCCGACCTCCCAGTAGTGGCGCGAGGTGAAGTGCGACTGATCTGCGTTCGTGTACCCGACGGCGGGCAGCACCGAGAGCTTGCCTTCGCGGTGCAGCGTCTGGAACGACGCTGCGGATGGATGCCATCGCAGCCGCGTGTCCTCGGAGAACGCGAGACCGGAGTCGGGCAGCGCGAGCGTCGGGCGGAGCCGACGGTAGTCGGGATCGCCGTGCGGGAAGAGCAGCGACAGCGAGTCGACGCCGCCGTCCATGAAGACCGAGACGAGGACGGTGTTCGGAGGGCCGGCCGCGAGCGCCTGGCCGATCCCGTCGTCGAGAAAGCGCGGCGCCAGCGAGCCGCTGCCGTAGACGGCGAGCGCGAGCCCGACCGAGCGCGCGAGGAAGCTGCGCCGGTCGAGGCCGGTACCGGCGGGGAGCGGCATGCCCGCCTCGATCGCCGGCAGCCCGGAGCCTGCCTCCGCGACGGCCCGGCGGAGGAGATGCGAGCGCGAGAAGTCGTTGCAGCAGTCGGCCATCGCTCAGCTCGTTCCAAGGCGCCGCTTGCGGCGCCGCCTCAGGACGCGCGGGCTTAGCCCGTGCGTCCGTCTGAAATGACCGGTCGAAACGATCGAATTCATCAGCACGTCTGTAAGTCAGGGGAGACGGCGATCAGGTGACGCAGGGCGTTCTCGACGAGCGGCGGATACTGCTTCTTCTTCCAGTCGCGGTCGGCGTCGGCGAGCGCGCGGACGGCGAAGGCCCGGAGCGCGCGCTTCGTGCGCGGGCTGAGCGGCGGCTTGCCCCAGAAGGCGAGGGCGCGCGCCAGGAGCGCGTCGGCGTTGTACGGCGCCTTCTCGGAGGTCTTGAGGACGCTCGGGCGCAGCACACGGCCGGCGAGGTTCCAGCGCGCGAGGAACGAGGCCGTGTCGAGCCAGCGCTCGTCGCTCCAGCCGGCGACGTTCGGCGGGTAGAAGAGCTGCTGGCCGGCCTGGTTCGAGAGCCACGTCCAGGCCTCGGTGTCGACCCCGCGGCCGCTCGCCCGCAACATCCCGGCGACGAAGACGGCCGGCGGTTTGACCATCCTCGGCCCCGTGTACAGCGCCGGGTGGCGCAGGATCGCCTCGACGACCGGCCGCACGTTGTAGTGGCTGCGGACGTAGAGCCGTTCGAGCGCGCTCCGCGTCGCGGGCGGCGGCGCCGTCGGGATGAAGTAGCCCCAGAGCTTCGTGACGAGAAAGGACGGGTGCAGGCGGTGGCGGACGCAGAGCTTGACGGCGTCCTGCCAGCCGAAGCGCCCGCGCTTGCCGAAGATCCGCTTCGTGCCCGTGTCGTGCCGCTTGGGGTCGTAGCGGAAGCGCACCGGGCCCTCGTCGTCGTCCCAGTCGTTGCGGAAGCCGGTCAGCGCGCGCGCCTGCTCGCGCACGTCGCGCTCGCTGTAGCCCCGCTTCGCCCCGAGGGTGAAGAGCTCCATCAGCTCGCGCGCGTAGTTCTCGTTCGGCGAGCCCTTCTCGTTCTCGTTTCCGGAGAGCCAGAGCAGCATCGCCGGATCGCGAGTGACGGCGAGCGCGAGCTGCTCGAAGGAGCCGAGGAAGTGCGCCCGGAAGAGCTTGTTCTGTGAGAGCATCAACTTCTGCGAGCCGACCCCGGAGTTCGAGGTCGCGAACCAGTCGTGCCAGACGAGCGTCATGCGCTCCACGAGCGGACGGCTCGTGCGGACCATGCGGTCGAGCCACCAGAGGTGGTCGTGGCCCCAGGCGTCGTACGGCGCGAGGGGGTGCTTGTCGTCGTCGATCGGCTTCGGGCCGACGAAGCGCTCGCCCTGCGGCCTCGTCAGCGAGCGGACGGCCCCGCGGAGGCCCTTCTTCGCGAGCCGCTTCGCCTCGCCCGGGCGCGGGCCGAAGCCTGCGCGCCAGAGCAGGCGCTCGGCCTGTGCGGGCCCGAACGACCCTCGGTAGACGGGTGTTCTCGCTGCGGCAGCCAAGACGGATCAGACCCCGTTCCGTTCATCGGCCGTTCGACGCGCAGACGATAGCCCCTACGTGGGCCAGTCCCTAGTCGTGCGCGCTTCAGTCGTCCGCAAAGAGCGGGCGCACGTACTCGTCGAACGTCGCGCGGTCGCAGCTCGCGACCGTCGTCGGCGTCAGCGCGGTCACCGACGCCGTACGCGGCACGTCCATCGTCAGCGCCACCTCGCCGAAGTAGTCGCCGGGTCGCAGCACGCGCCGCGGCCCAAGCCCGCCCTGGTTGCTGACGGCGAGCAGGCCGCGCAGGACGACGTAGAAGTGGTCGCCCTCCTCGCCCTCCACCACGACTGGGCTTCCCGCGGCGACGTCGCCCCGGCGCATCTGGCCCGCTAGCTTCGTCAGCACCTCGCCGGGCAGCTCGGCGAGCAGGCCGACCTGCGAGAGCTCGGTGACGGTGGCCGTCGCGAACCTAGGCATCTTCGCTGGGCGGTGGCTGGTCGTGCACGAGCTCTATTCTGCCGACCCGTGTCCGAGCTGGAAGGCTGGAAGCACTGCCCGCGTTGCAGCGGCGAGATCACGATCGAGGACGGGCGTGTCGACTGCACCGAGTGCGGCTACCGCAACTACGCCAGCTCGAAGCCGACCTCGAGCGCGCTCTGCGTCGACGACGACGGTCGCGTCATGCTCGCCAGGCGGGCGGTCGCGCCCTTCGAGGGTCACTGGGATCTCCCCGGAGGCTTCCTCGAGGAAGGCGAGCATCCGCGCGACGGGGTGCGGCGTGAGCTGCGGGAAGAGGCGGGCATCGAGATCGACCCGCTCGAGCTGCTCGGGGTCTGGATGGATCGGTACGGGGGAGGCGGTGCCGCCGTCGCCACGCTGAACTTCTACTGGACGGCGCGCATCGTCGACGGCGACCCCCAGCCCGCGGACGACGTAGCCGAGCTCCGGTGGTTCGCGCTCGACGAGATCCCATACGACGAGCTCGCCTTCGCGCACCTCGACCAGGTGCTAGCCCGCTGGCAGCAGCACGCGTAGCGCCTGCGGCTCGATCGTGAACTCGAGCGGCGTCTCCAGCTGCTCGGGCTCGCCGTCGATCGCGGCCGACACGCGGTGCCGGCGAGTGTCGACGACGAACCGCGTCCCCGACCGCTCCTCCCAGGTGCGTGGCAGCACGCCCTCGGCGGTGTAGAGATGGAGCAAGCCCTCGTCGAGCCGCTCGCGCTCGCCGGGCGAGAAGAGCTCGACGCTGTACCGGTTGTTGCCGACGACGAGCACTCGAGCGGCGATCGGGTCGCCCTCGACGGTGAAGCCGATCGGCCGTGGGCGGCGCAGGAGGAGCCCGAAAGCGCGCAGCCGCGCAAGCGCGTCACGCCGCCGCCGGTGGCGCTCGCGACGATGGACGAGACGCGCGTAGAGGCCGAGCGAGACGTTGTTCAGGAACGCGCGGTCCTGCACGCGGCCGACGTCGACTCGGCGCTCGACGCCGCCGAACGCGTCGAGGGCGCCGAGCGGGTCGTCCCGGTCGAGGCCGACGTCGCGGGCGAAGTGATTCCGCGTCCCGAACGGGACGCAGACGAACGGCACGTCGCGCTCGAGCGCGACCTCGGCGACCGGGGCGAGCGAGCCGTCTCCGCCGGCGATCCCGAGCATGTCCGCATCGGCTTCTCCGGCGAGCTTCGCAGCATCGTCGCCCTGGCTGAGGAGCCGCGTCCGAATGCCTCGCCGTTCGGCCTCCGCCTGCAGTTCCTCCGTGCCGGGCCCGCCGCGCCCCGAGCGCGGATTGATCAGTAGGAAGCCGGCGATCGCGATAGCATCGCGAAAACTCGACAAAAGGAGCGCACGTGGACCTTTTGGAGCGCATCGACGCGGCCCGCGCCCGCTGGAATCTTCTGCAGCATCCGTTCTATCGCCGCTGGAGCTGCGGCGAGCTGACCCGCGACGACCTCGCCTACTACGCGGGCGAGTACCGGCACGCCGTCGTCGCGCTCGCGGACACGGCCGCGAAGGCCGGCGACCTTCAGGGGCCCGCGCACGCGCGCGAAGAGGCCGAGCACGTCGCGCTCTGGGACGCGTTCGCCGCGGAGCTCGAGGCGGACACCACACGCGCGCCGAGCGCGGAGACCGCCGAGTGCGTCGGCGCCTGGACGGCTCCCGCGGATCCACTCGGCGCCCTCGCGGTCCTCTACGCGGTCGAGGCAGGCCAGCCCGAGGTCTCGCAGGCGAAGCTCGACGGCCTCGCCGACCACTACGGCGTCGACGGGGACGAGCCCGGAGCCGAGTACTTCGCGCTCCACTCCGAGCTCGACCACGAGCACGCTGCCTCGGCGCGGCGGCTCCTCTCCGCGCACGCCTCGGCAGAGGATGCGGACGAGCTGGCCGCCCTCGCGGAGGACGCGCTGCGCGGGAACTGGACGCTGCTCGACGGGGTGGAGGCGCATACGGCTCGATGAAGCTGAGCTACCTCTGGAAGGGCTTCCCGGGGCATCCGCTTCATCCGCCGCTGACCGACGCGACAATCGGGATGTACACGTTCGCGGCGGCGATGGCGCTGCTCTCGCGCCTCGGCGTCAGCGAGGCGAACACGACGACCGCCTGGTGGCTGGCGCTCATCGCCGGCCTCGTCGTCACCGCGCCGACGGCGCTGACGGGCTTCGCGGATTGGCTCGACATCTCGCGTGGGACGCCGCTCTGGCGAACGGCGACGTTGCACTTGATCGTGATGGTCGGGGCGACGGTCGTCTTCGCTGTCGCCGCTGGGGCGGGCCACGCCGACTACGTCGACGGCGAGCTCAGCGGCGGCTCGCTCGTGCTGACGCTGATCGGCTTCGGTGTGCTGACGCTAGGCGGCTGGCTCGGCGGCGCCAACGTGTTCGTGCACGGGATGCGTGTCCTCAACCTCGTCGACGAGCCGACGACGCGGGCGGTCACCCCGGCGCCCTACCCGGAGAAGGAAGAAGCCGAGGGCGGCGGCTAGGTCCGCGGCCACGGGCCGCGGACTCGCCGGAAGTGCTCCGCACTTCCGGCGACTAAAAGCACGGTCACTCAGTCGGCCGACACCCTGCCCCGCGTATTGCTGTGGGCAATTCGCCGAGGGCAGCGGCTCGGCCAGCGGTCGGCGCGCCAGCCGGATCCGGTTGACGCGAGGGCTAGGCGCCGTCGCCGTCGACGAGGCCGAGCGACTTCTCGAGCGCAGGCTTCGGCTGGGCGCCGATCGCGGCCGCGGCGGGCTCGCCGTTCTTGAAGAGGATCATCGTCGGGATCGAGGCGATGCCGTACCGCGCCGCGATCTCCGGCTCCTCGTCGATGTTCACCTTGACGAGCCTGAGGTCTTCGCCATGCTCCTCGACGATCCTGTCGAGGATGGGCGCCACCGCGTGACACGGGCCACACCACTCCGCCCAGAAGTCGACGATGACGGGCTTCTCGGACTGGAGGACTTCCTGCTCGAAGGTCGTTTCGGTCACTGCGGTTGCCATGTGGTTCCTTTCGATGACGACATCGGGGAATTCTTTCCCCCGGAATACAACAACTAACGCCTGACGTCATCCGAAGATTCCCGCAAGCGCTTGCAGAAGGCGAGGTGCCGGCTCTGCGAGGCGAAACCGAGGGACTTGTACAGCCTGCTCGCGTGGCTGCCGCCGACCGAGTAGACGAGGGCCGTCTCGGCTCCGGCCGCGTGGAGCGCGCGCAACCCTGCGAGCGACACCGCGCGCGCGAGGCCTCTCCGGCGATGGTCAGGGTGCGTGCCGACCGGCTCGAGGTTGCCCGCACGGTTCTCCTCGTCGAGCCAACAGAGGCAGAACGCCGCGAACGAGCCGTCGGGCGCGACGGCGACCTGGTCGAGCTCCGGACGGTAGGGCCAGGCCTGCATGACGCGGCGGTAGCTGTCCGCGACGACGCGTGACGGTGCGAACGCGGCGCGATGCACGGCCACGCGGCGCTCGACGTCCTCGTCCCCGCGCACCGTGCGGAGCTCGTACCCCTCCGGCGCCTGCGGCTCGCCGAGCTCGTCGTCGAGAGACGCGACCATGTGCTCGTACCAGTCGGCCTCGTCGAGCTCGTAGCCGGCGGCCGCGAGAGCGGCGACGGTCTCCTCGTGCGCCTCGAGCGCCCACGCGGTGATCCCGCCGTCTTCGCGCGCCTCTGCCGCCGACTCGAACCACTCGAGCACCTCGACGAGCAGCCCGCGCGACTCGGGGTGCAGCTGGAAGTCGAGCTCGGCGCGCGTCTGCCACAGCCACGCCCACGCCTGCGCTCGGCCGGCGTCGTCGAGCCAGAGGCGCACACGCACCTCGCTCAGCTTGTCGACGTGCTGGTACATCCGCCACGGCAGATCGCCGACGTGCGCGTCGACGAACGGGCCCTCGAGCCGCCAGCAATCCGCTGCCAGCTCCTGCATGCGGCGGAGATCCGCGTCGTCTTCGTACTCGCGGGCCAGGACGGCCATGCCTGAAATCTAGAATCGCCGCATGGAGCACGCGTTCGAGCCGCTACCGCCCGTCCCCGACTATTCCGCCCTCGAGCGGGAGGTCCTCGCCTGGTGGGACGAGCAGCGCATCTTCGACGCCGTCCGCGAGCAGAACCGCGGCGGCGAGCGGTTCAGCTTCATCGACGGCCCGATCACGGCGAACAACCCCATGGGCGTGCACCACGCGTGGGGTCGCACGCTGAAGGACGTCTTCCAGCGCTACAAGGCTCTTCGGGGCTTCGACCAGCGGTACCAAAACGGCTTCGACTGCCAGGGCCTGTGGGTCGAGGTCGAGGTCGAGAAGGCGCTCGGGCTGAACTCGAAGCGCGACATCGAGGAGTACGGGCTCGCCGAGTTCGCCGAGCGCTGCAAGGAGCGCGTGGCGCACTACTCCGAGGTGATCACCGAGCAGGACCGCCGGCTCGGCCGCTGGATGGACTGGGACAACGACTACTACACGTTCTCGGATACGAACATCGAGTACATCTGGCGCTTCCTCAAGGCCGTCCACGAGCGCGGCTGGCTCTACAAAGGCCATCGCTCGACGCAGTGGTGCCCCCGCTGCGGGACGTCGCTCTCGCAGCACGAGCAGGCCGGGGAGGAGAACTACCAGGAGCTCGAGGATCCGTCGCTCTATGTCCGCTTCCCGCTCGCGGATCGCGAGGGCGAGTCGCTCCTCATCTGGACGACGACGCCGTGGACGCTGCCGGCGAACGTGGCCGCGGCGGTGAAGCCCGACGCCGAGTACGGCCTTCGCGACGGCGACTGGGCGCTGGCGGAGGAAGGCGGCCAGTACGACCACGTCGCGCGGGGCGAGGACCTCGTCGGCCTCCGCTACGAGGGGCCGTACGACGCCCTCCCCGCCGTCCAGGCCTTCGGGGTCGAGCACCGCGTCATCCCCTGGGACGACGTCTCGCTGACCGAGGGCACGGGCATCGTCCACATCGCGCCCGGCGCGGGCACCGAGGACTTCGAGCTCGGGCGGATCCACGGGCTGCCCGTGATCGTGCCGATCGACGAGTCGGGGCGCATGCTGCCCGGGTTCGGCGTGCTCGAGGGGCTCTCGACGCGCGAGGTCGAAGACGTCGTCATCGAGGACCTGCGCGAGCGCGAGCTGCTTCTCGAAGCGGGTCGCATCCGGCACCGCTACCCGATCTGCTGGCGCTGCAAGACCCCGCTGCTCTTCCGCGTCGTGGACGACTGGTTCATCTCGTGCGACGAGGTCCGGCAGGAGCTGCTCGACGCGAACGCGACCGTCGAGTGGACGCCCGCCTTCTATTCGAAGCGGATGGACGACTGGCTGCGCAACATGGGCGACTGGAACATCTCGCGCAAGCGCTACTTCGGCCTGCCGCTTCCGCTCTACCCGTGCGAGTGCGGCGAGCTGAACGTGATCGGCTCGCGCGCCGAGCTCGAGGAGCGCGCAACCGGCGGTCTCGACCAGCTGCAGGAGCTGCACCGGCCGTGGATCGACGAGGTTGCGATCAGCTGCGCCTCCTGCGGCAACGAGGCGCGGCGGATCCCGGAGGTGGGTGACGCCTGGCTCGACGCCGGCATCGTCCCCTTCTCGACGCTCGGCTGGCAGAACCCGGAGTGGATTCCGGGCGGGTACGCGACCGGGGCTTCGCGGGGCTTGTCAGGAGCGGACCTGCCGGACCACGAGTACTGGGAGCAGTGGTTCCCCGGCCACTGGGTCTCGGAGAGCCGCGAGCAGATCCGGCTCTGGTTCTACTCGATGTCGTTCATGGCGGTCACGCTCGTCGGCCGGTCACCGTACGAGCGGGTGCTCGCCTACGAGCGCGTCCGTGACGAGCACGGGCTCGAGATGCACAAGTCGACCGGTAACGCGATCGAGGCGAACGAGGCGATCGAGCGCATGGGCGCCGACGTGATGCGCTGGCTGTACTGCGAGCAGGTGCCCAGCCAGAACATCAACTTCGGCTATGGGCCGGCGGACGACGTCAAGCGGCGCCTGCTGACGCTTTGGAACTCGGTGCGGTTCTTCGTCGACTACGCGAACGTGGCGCGGGCCGCCGACGCGGGCGAGCTGGAGCCGCTCGACCGGTGGCTGCTCTCGCGCGTCGAGCAGCTCGTTGCCGAGGCGACCGACGCGTACGAGCGGTACTGGACTCCCGACGTGATCGTCGCGTTCGAGCGATTCGTCGACGACCTCTCGAACTGGTACATCCGACGCTCGCGGCGACGCTTCTGGAACGGTGAGCAGGCGGCGCTCGACACCTTGTGGGGCGCCCTCACGCGGTCGCTAGTCGTGATCGCGCCGGTGATGCCGTTCCTCGCCGAGCATCTCTGGCGCGTGCTGCGGCGTGACGATCAGCCGGAGTCGGTCTTCCTCGTGACGTGGGCGGACGCGGGGGAGCGGGACGAGGCGGTGCTCGCGGAGGTCGCGGAGACCCGGCGCGTGGTCGAGCTGGGACGGCAGGCGCGGGCGACGTCGGGCCTGAAGCTGCGTCAGCCGCTCCGACGGCTCGTCGTCGACGGGGCGGATCTCGCGCGCGGACACGCGGACGAGCTTCGCGACGAGCTGCGGGTCAAGGAGGTCGAATTCGGCGATGTCGAGGCGACCGAGTTGACCGTGAAGCCGAATCTGCCGGTGCTCGGGCCGAAGCTCGGGAAGGAGCTCGGCACCGTCCGTGCGGCGCTCGCCTCCGGCGAGTACGAGCAGTTGCCGGGGGGCGGGTTCCGCGTCGCCGGGCACGAGCTCGGCGCCGACGAGGTGCTCGTCGAGCAGCACGGCCGCGAGGGGTGGGCCGTGGCGGGAGGAGACGGCCTCACGGTCGCGCTCGACACGACGCTCGACGACGAGCTCCGTGTCGAGGGTCGCGTGCTCGACCTGATCCACGAGCTGAACTCGATGCGGCGCTCCGCGGGGCTCGAGCTCACGGATCGGATCGTCGTCACGCTCCCCGCCTCGCAGGCGGACCTGCTCGAGCACTCGGACTGGATCAAGGGCGAGGTGCTCGCCGTCGAGATCCGCACCGACGGCGGCTCGGCCGAGCCGCAGATCGCCAAGGCGTGAACCGCTGCGACTGGGTGCCCGAGAGCGACCCGCTCTACGTGGCGTACCACGACGAGGAGTGGGGCCTGCCGTCCCACGACGACACACACCTGTACGAGATGCTGACGCTCGAGGGCGCGCAGGCCGGGCTCTCGTGGTCGACGATCCTGCGCAAGCGCGACGGCTACCGGGAGGCGTTCGCGGGCTTCGACGCGGAGCGGGTGGCGCGATTCACGAAGCGCGACCTCGAGCGGCTGCTCCAGGATCCGGGGATCGTGCGCAACCGGCTCAAGGTCGAGTCGACGGTGAACAACGCGGCGCGCGTGCTCGAGGTGCGGGAGGAGGCCGGCAGCCTCGACGCGTACTTCTGGAGCTTCGTCGACGGCGAGCCGATCGTCGGCTCGTGGCGGACGTACCGCGAAATGCCGGCCGAAACGGACGAGTCGCGCGCGATGAGCAAGGACCTCAAGCGGCGCGGTTTCCGCTTCGTCGGGCCGACGGTCTGCTACGCGTTCATGCAAGCGGTCGGCCTCGTCGACGACCACACCGTCGACTGCTTCCGGCGCACCCAGGCGCGGGGCTAGCTTCCGGCCTCGGCGGTCGTCATGATCGGCCTGTGAAACGCGGCTTTACGGGACCCGAGAGGCGCTCGGGCAAGGATCGGCGTTCCGGCGACGACCGCCGCAAGAAGCGCGGCGACGAGGGCGGCGACCGGCGCTCCGGCAAGGATCGGCGCTCCGGCGGCGAGCGGCGAAAGGAAGGCGGCGACAGCTAGCTCTGGCTCTCCGCGAGCGCGAGCTCGCGGCGCAGCTCGACCGGCAGCCTGAACTCCACGTCCTCGTCGACCATGCGATGCGCGGAGATGTCGTCGACCCCGTGCGCCCGGAACCAGTCGCAGACGCGCTCGACGAGCTTCTCCGGCGCCGAGGCGCCGGACGTGACCCCGACCGTCTCCACATCGTCGAGCCAAGCCTCGTCGATGTCCGTCTCGTCGTCGATCAGGTGCGCCGCGATGCCGCCGGCCCGCGCCACCTCGACGAGCCGGTTCGAGTTGGACGAGTTCCGCGACCCGATGACAAGCAGGAGCTCGACCTCCGAGAGCAGGTCCTTCACGGCCCACTGCCGGTTCGAGGTCGCGTAGCAGATGTCTTCCTTCTTCGGCGCGTGGATGTCCGGAAACCGCCGGCGCAGCGCCGTGATGATCTCGCCGGTCTCGTCCACCGAGAGCGTCGTCTGCGTGATGTATGCGACCTTGGCGCCGGGCTCGAGCTCGAGCGCCTCCGCATCGGCAACGGACTGGACGAGGATCGTCGAGTCCGGCGCCTCACCCGTCGTCCCGACGACCTCCTCGTGCCCCTCGTGGCCGATGAGCAGGACCGTGTAACCGTCGGCCGCGTACCGCCTCGCCTGCACGTGCACCTTCGTTACGAGCGGGCACGTCGCGTCGATCGTGTTCAGCCGCCGCGCCTCCGCGTTTCTGTAGACCGACGGGGCAACGCCGTGCGCGGAAAGGACGACCGTCTCCTCCTCGGGCACCTCGCGCTCGTCCTCGACGAAGATCGCCCCGCGAGCCTCCAGGTCCCGCACGACGTGCGCGTTGTGCACGATCTGCTTCCGAACGTAAACAGGCGGCCCGTGCAAGTCGAGCAACTTCTCGACCGTGTCGACAGCCCGCTCCACGCCGGCGCAGTACCCGCGCGGAGACGCAAGAAGAACACGCCGCACCATCCAAAACATGGTATCGCCGTCCAAAACCCCTTCCCCGCTAAGGGGCGGGCGTGTACGGGGCGTCGGTCCGTGCCGCCTGTGCTTTAAGTCGCCGAAAGTGCGCAGCACTTTCGGCGAGTCCCGGGCCCGCGGCCCGGGACCACAGCGAGCCCCGGGCCCGTGGCCCGGGACCAAAGAAAGGCCCGCCGCTCGGGGGGTCAGTGCGGCGGGCCCTCCAATCGCTCACCGCGGTTTTCTTGGCCACGTACGCACCAAGGCCGCGGTTCGCATCGCCCAGTGCGGGTGACACTAACGGGACGCGCCGCCCTTTCCTATGGGCCGGTCGGCCCATCTTTTGAAGACGTATAGCCGTTTCTCGATTTGGCTCCACAGAACGCGCGAGCCTGCGGCGCCGCTTTCGCGGGCACGCCTGCCGCCCTATCATCCCAGAGCCCAGTGAACCCCCTGCAAGCCCTGTTCGGACGCCGCGCCAGAGCTGCGCCTACCGTACGTGCGGACGAGTCGCCCGCCGCGCAGGACGCTCGCCGCGGACGGGACCTGAAAGCGATCTCGTCGCTCTCCGAGGCGCTCGGCCGCGCCGCGGATGCGCGCGCCGTCGCGCGCACGCTCCTGGACGAGGTTCGAGCCCTCGTCGGCGCCGACTTCTGCGCGGTGGCGGTCATCAACGACGAGGCCCGCACCGCTGAGGGCCTCGTCGCCGTCGACGGCGACGAGGAGGTCGACTGGTGGGAGGCCGTCCGCATCGACTTCGACACGGAGCCTTCCGCAATTGTGAGCGCTGCGCTCGAAGCCGAACCGATCGCGATCTACGACGTCGGGCGTTCGCCGCAGGTCAGCCGTCGCCTGGCGGAACGCGTCGGCGCGAAGAGCGCCGCCTTCGTCCCGCTGGTCGCGGACGAGCAAGTGCGCGCAGTGCTTGTCGTCGCGACGACGGAGAAGCCGCGCGTCTTCGAGGCGGACGAGCTGTCGCTGCTGCAGACGCTCGCCGCGGAGGCGGCTCTCGCCCTCGAGCGCACGCGCTCGGCGTCCGAGCTGGCCGAGGCGCTGGAGCGTGAACGGATCGTCTCGTCGATCGGGCGCAAGGTGCGCTCGGAGCTCGACGTCGAGGCCGTGTTGCGCGTCGCCGTCGAGGAGACGGGCCGGGCTGCCGGAGCGTCCCGGTGCTTCATCCGTCTTGGCGAGCCGGGCGAGCCAATGCCGATTCGCGCCGAGTGGGACGACGAGGGCTTCGTGCCGATCGGGTCGGCGTCCGAGGTGCTGCCCGTGTCGAACCTCGCGGCGCGGGAGCGGCGAACGGTCGCCTGCGAAGACGTCCGCACCGATCCGGCATTCGACGACCCGACGCTCGGCAGACGGCAAGCGCTGCTCGACCTGGGCACGATCGCGTCGCTGGCGACGCCGATCCTCGTCTTCGGCCGGATGATCGGCGTCTTCACCTTCCACTGCCCCGAAGCGAAGGCGTGGTCGAGCGCCGAGATCTCGCTTGCCGAGGCCGTCGCGCGAGAGGTCGGTCTCGCCATCCACGCCGCGAGCCTGCTCGAGCTCAACGAGCGGAGGCTGGAGCAGCAGGAGGCCCTGCTCAAGGCCGCGCAGGCCGTCGCCAGCGAGCTTCGGCTCGAGACCGTGCTACAGCGGCTTGTCGTCGAGGTGACGAACCTCCTCGACGCCGACGCGGCGGACTGCTACCTCCTCGACGAGGACAGCAGCGTGCTTCGGTGCGCTGCCGTCAACGGCCTCGATCCAACGCTTGTCGAGTTCGAGTTCCCGGCCGACCGCGGTCTCGCCGGCGAGGCGCTGCGCACCGGACGCTCGGCAATGTCCAATGAGTACGCACAGCGGGACGAGCCGTTCCCGCACGCGGCGTACAGCGGCTTCACGGCCGCCGTTGCAGCGCCGATGACGTGGGCGGGCGAGGCGCGGGGCGTCCTCGGCGTCGGCAGCCGCGATCCCGAGCGCAGTTTCGGGCCGGACGATGCCGAGCTCCTCGAGGCGTTTGCCGGCCTCGCGGGACTGGCCGTCCGTAACGCGGCGAGCTTCGAGCAGAGCGTGCGCCAGGCGCGGATCGAGCGCGGGTTCTTCGGGATCGCGTCCGCCCTCGCCGAGCCGCTATCTCAGACGGCGACGCTCGACGCGGTCGCGAACGCAGCGAGTGTCGCCATCGGAGCGTCTTGCGCCGCCGTGCTCATGCCCGAGGGTCGAGAGCTCACGCTTGCCGCTTCGTACCAGCTGCCCGCGGTACTGGAGGAGTCGTTGCAGGCCGGTATCCCGGACTCGGCAAGCGTGCTCGCAACCTGCGCGGAGGAACGCCGTGTACTGGCTGCGCCCGCCGTTGCCGAGGACGACCGCTTCGACGAGGACTGGCGCGGCCTGGTCTCCACAGCCGGCCTCGGCGCGCTGCTCGCGATCCCGGTCGATCCGCCGCGCCGTGACGCGGGCGGTCTCGCAGTCGTTTTCTTCGCCGAGCCGCGGAGCTTCAGCGACGACGACCTCGAGCTCGCACAGAAGCTGGCCGGCGCAGCGCGCGGCGCTCTCGAGCGCAGCGAGCTCTTCGAGAGCGAGCGAACGTCGCGTGCGCTCTCGCAGCAGCTCGCGCGGATGGGCAGCCTGCTGGCCGCGGAGCTCGATCCGGCCGCGGTCCTCGACGAGGTCGTCCAGCAGGCACCTACTCTGCTGGCCGCGGACGCGTCGTGCATCCGCGTCGTCGAGGACGACGAGCTGATCGTGACGGCCGTGCACGGCCCGGGCCTCGAGGGCACGCTCGGCTCGCGCGCCCCGACGACGGCCTGGCTCGCGGGCGACGTCGTCCAGCTGCGCACGCACGTCGTGCTCGCAGACGCGGGCAGCGACTCGAGGCTCCTCGCCGACGATCCCGCCCTCGCGGCGGGCTACCGAGGCTACCTCGGCGTGCCGCTCGTCGGCGCCGAGGGCGGCACGCAGGGCGTGCTGGCCGTGTACTCGCGGCGCCCGCGCGCCTGGCGCGACGAAGAAGTCGAGGCCCTTTCGGCCCTGGCCGGGAACGCGTCGGCCGTCCTGACGAACGCCGAGCTCTACCAGAGCGTCGCGCTTGAGCGCGAGCGCAGCTTCGCGATCCTGGCCAACATCGCCGACGGCATCGTCGCGGTCGACCGAGACGAGCACGTCGTGCTCTGGAACACGGCTGCCGAGCAGATCACCGGCGTCCCGGCCGCGGCCGCGCTAGGCAAGACGCCGTACGAGGTCATCCACCGCGAGCTCGCCTCCGAGGGCGGCTCCCGCTCCGGCGAGCGGCTCGTCCCGATCCAGCGCGGGGCGGACGAGGTCTGGCTCTCGCTGACGGAGGCAGTCATGCGCGACCCGACCGGCGGCGTCGCGGGCCGCATCTTCGCCTTCCGCGACGTCTCGGCCGAGCGTCTCGTCGAGCAGATGAAGTCCGACTTCGTGTCCACGGTGTCACATGAGCTCCGCGCCCCGCTGACGTCGATCTACGGTTTCGCTGAGACGCTGCTGCGCCGCGACGTGCTGTTCGGGGAGGAGGAGCGACAGACGTTTCTCGGCTACGTCGCCTCAGAGGCCCAGCGTCTGACGGGCATCGTCGACGCGCTCCTCAGCGTCGCGCGGCTGGACGCGGGCGACCTGCAGGTCGAGGTGGGCGCGATCGACGTGCGTTCGGTGGTGTCGGAGGTCGTCGGCGCGGCCGAGTCCTCGCCCGCCGGCAATGCGCACCGGTTCGTCGTCTCCCTCCCGGACGAGCCGCTCGCTGCCGCGGCCGACCAGGAGAAGCTCCGCCAGATCCTCGCCAACCTAGTCGACAACGCGGTCAGGTTCTCGCCCCCGGGCGGGAACGTGACCGTCGAGGCGAGACGCTCCGGCGGCGCGGTCGAGGTGCGGGTCGTCGACGAAGGCATCGGCATCCCGGCCGGCGAGCGGGAACGGATCTTCCGGAAGTTCCATCGGCTCGAAGGCGGCGGCCGCGAGCGCGGCGGCACCGGTCTCGGCCTCTTCATCGCGCGGGGGCTCGTCTCCGCGATGGGCGGGCGCATCTGGGTCGACTCGGACGAGGGGCGCGGCTCGATCTTCGCCTTCGAGCTGCCGCTGGCGGCCGATCCCGTGCTGGAGCGCGAGTGAGCGCCGTCGAGTCGGGTATACAAGAACCGTTGCCGAAGGTGCTCGTCATCGACGACGAAGCTCCGATTCGGCTCCTCTGCCGCGTCAACCTCGAGGCCGAGAAGATGACCGTGATCGAGGCCGAGGAAGGCGCCGCGGGCCTCGAGCTCGCGCGGACGGAGCGGCCGGACGTGATTCTGCTCGACGTGATGATGCCGGGCATGGACGGCTGGGAGGTGCTCCAGCGCCTGCTCGACGACGAGGCGACGCGTGAGATCCCGATCGTCTTCCTGACGGCCCGGGCCGAGCTCCGGGACCGCGCACGCGGCCTCGACCTCGGCGGGGTGGACTACGTGACCAAGCCGTTCAACCCGCTCGAGCTCGCGCCGCTCGTGCGCACGGTGCTCGAACGCGTCTCGCGCGGGGAGCGCGAGGCCCTCCGCAGAGAGCGGATCGCCGAGCTCCGGGATCTCCTCGTGGAGTAGTTACCCGGCGAAGTCGGCGGTGACGAGTCGCGTCGCGGCGCCGGCTACTCCGACTCCGATTCTCCGGAAGCCTCGATCGAGCAGCACGGCGCGGTGCGGCGGGCTCGTCATCCACATCTGGAGGACGACGCTGGCGCTGAAACCGGGCTCACTCGCGTAGGCGATGTTCTCGCCGACCACTTGGGAGCGGACGCCGAAGCGGCGCAACCGCTGCACGAATGGTCCGTGGTCGAAGTAGCCACGGCGGGCCATGTCGACCGAGTGGGAGCGAGCTGCCCGGTGCAGCGCCGGCCCGAGGCCGAGAGGCCGCCGCCCGTGCGTGGCCCGAATGCGGTTCACGGCGCGCAGGATTGCGAGCTCTTGCGCGCTCGGGCTGAGGGCGGCGCCTGTCGGTGCACTGCTCACCGGCGGCACGATCGAATCGGCTGTTGCTGCCGGCGCACCGGCGAAGCAACAAACGAGTAGCGCGACGACGACGCTGAGAATGCGGCGGTTCTCAGTCATCAGGGGGTCGCGCGGCACCGTATAGGACCCGTCGGAGCCCTGCCAAGTTGAAAACGGTACTAACCTGCGCGAAAGTGGGTTTATCTCGCCGTCTGCGCGAGAAGAATCCCGCAAAGCACGAGAAATCCGCCCGCGATCTCCACTCCGCTGAGGGCCTCTCCGAGCCACGCATAGGCGACGAGCGCGCCCGCGACCGGCTCCCACGTCGCGGCGATCGCGACGCGCGTCGCGGTGATGTGCCGGAGCGCTCCGACGAGGAGGCCGAAGGGCACGATCGTGCCGACGACGATCATCGCGAGCATCAGCAGCCAGACCGGGAGCTTGGTCGAGAGCAGCGATCCATCGAGCTCGACGCGCTCGTCGACGAGTCCTGTGGGGAAGCTCCACCACGGTTGCAGCACGGCCCAGAACAGCGACGCGAAGACGAAGCCCCACCACAGGAGCGAGATCGGATCGCGGGCCCCGACGGCGCGCTCGGCGAGCAGGATGTAGAGCGCGAAGGTGACGGCGGCCGCGAGCGACGCGACGACGCCGAAGCCGTCGAGCGCCACGCCGGTCCAGACGTCGACGACGAGCGATAACCCACCGACGGCGAGGATCAGCGCGGCCCAGATCCTCCTTCGCACCGGCTCCTTGCGGACGAAGCGCGCGTAGAGCGCCACCAGCACCGGGGCGATGTATTGGATGAGTAGCGCGATCCCGATCTCGAGCCGGTGGATCGCGAGGAAATAGAAGAGCTGGACGCAGCCGAGCCCCGCGATGCCGAAGACGGCGAGGAACGGCAGCTCGCCGCGAGTGACGCGCAGGCTCGCCGGGCGCGCGAGCACGAGCGCGAGGCCGAGCCCGATCACGCCGCCGGCTGAGCGCACCTCCGCGAGGCGGAGTGACGATAGCCCGGAAGAGAGGATCGCCTTCGAGATCGTGCCGTTGACGGCCCAGAGCGTCGCCGCGGCGAGGACCATGACGTAGCCGAGGAGAGGCCGCGGCTCTACCACCCCGCCACGCTATCCCACTACACTTGGGGCCAGACCGGGGTGTAGCTCAGTCTGGTTAGAGTGCTGCGTTTGGGACGCAGAAGTCGCCGGTTCGAATCCGGCCACCCCGACTGAGGGTCTCGCCTAGCGCGCTGCGCCGACGGTTGCCGAGCCGCCCGGGGCAGGCCGTCGCGGCGGGTTCGCGTTCACGAGCACCGCGGCTACGAGCAAGACGGCCATCCCGACCGCGCCCTCGCCGAGCAGGCTGCGCGAGAGCCCGGCGGGTGGCTCGCCGCGCTCGAGCATCGGCCGCACCACGAGGCGGTGAAGGCCGCCCCAGCCGAGCGCGAGCGCGGCGAGCACGAGCTTGATCGCGAGCACGCGCCCGTACGGCTCCTCCCAGAGGTCGGAGGCTTCGGGCAGGCGCAGGTAGGCGAGGTAGGCGCCGGCTCCGACGAGCAGCGCGACGAGGACGGCCGCGAGCCGCGAGAAGCGCAGGAACGCCTCGCGGCGCAGCTCCGGCGCGAGCGGCCAGACGACAAGCCCGAGCTGGACGAGGCCGCCGATCCAGAGACACGCGGCCGAGAGGTGCACCCAGTCGGCGAGCTCCGAACGCCACGACGCTCCGGTGTCGACCGCCGAGTGCCCGGAGAGCGACAGGCCCGAGCAGAGGCCGAGGCTGAGCGCGAACGCCGGCCACAGCAGCGCCGCCCGCTCCGTCAGCCACGAAAGGAAGACGAGCGCGGCCACGAGCCCGAAGCCGAGCGTCATGACGATGAACGCGAGGCCGAAGCGCGTTCCCTGCGCGAGCGGCGAGAGGTCTCCGTAGAGCAGCCGCCCGAACGGCAGCTGCAGCGCGTCGCTCGCGCGCAGGATGAAGCCCGCGATGCCGAGCTCGAGCGCGCCGATCACGCCGGCCGCAGCGACGAGGTAGAAGCGCCGGTCGAGCTGTGGCGTCGCGCGATCGCCGACCACGATCAGCCGGAAGCCGAGGCCACCTACGAGGAGCGCGAGGGCGAGGAACAGCCCCCAGCGCACGACGTCCTCGGTCCCCGTCGGGCCGGACGCGCCGAATGCCTCGGTCGGCGGCGGCGGGTTCCTGCGCACGCCGAACGTGTAGACGCCCGAGAGCACGTGACCCTCGAGCGACGTCACCTGCCAGCGGACCGTGTACGCGCCTGTCGGCAGCCGCCGCACCGGAACGGAAACGAGCTTGCCGTTCTTCGCCGTCCGCGTCGGCCCGGCGGTCATGGGGACTCCGCGTTGCGTCTTCACCTGCACCGACTGCGGGACGACGATTACGCCCTGGTCGAAGTGCAGGACGATCTGCCGCGGAGCCGTCTCGACGCGCTGACCGAAGCTCGGCTCGCGTTTGACGAGGTTCGCGTGGGCGAACGCTGCCGCGGGCAACGCGAGCGCGGCGAGGGTGGCGGCCGCGAGAGCTCTCACGAGCCCGGGCCGCTCCCGGCGAGCGGGGAGAGATGACCGAAGATCGGCGCCACGTTGCGGTCACAGAAGAGGAGAACCGCAACGGCGACGAGCACGAACGCAAAGCCGCCGCGCAGCACGGGCGAGCGCGGCCGGAAGGTCGACGCCAGGGGGAACATCGCGCCGACGATCGCCGTCCAGCCGAGCGCGTGATGCAGGAAGGCGGACCGCGAGAAGAGCCACGGGTTCTGCTCGTGGATGAGGAACGCGGCGCCGGAGACGAGTAACGCGGCCGGCACCGCGAGGTTCCAGAGCTCGTTCCGGAGCTTGCCGCGCACGAGCGCGAGCTGGGTCGCCCCCGCGAGCATCATCACCTGGGCCCAGGCGCCGTGCGCGAGCATGTGCACGGCCGAGCTCGTGAAGAAGACCATCACCGGCCACATCAAGAGCCCCATCAGGAACGCGACGCTCGGCCAGAGGTACGCGCGCCACGCGCGCGCGCGCCACACCTCGCGTCCGACGATCGCCTCGGCGAGCAGGCAGAGGCCGAGGAAGAGGAAGCCCGTGCCGAACATCCAGTGCACGACCTCGGCCGGCGGCATCATCTTTCCGAGTCCTCCACGCGCTCGAGGTCGGCGAGCAGCCCGGGCACGACCCAGAAGTGGAAGACGGCCCCGGCGAGGACGACGAGCAGCGGCGGCTGGATCGCCAGATACCAGAAGTCGTGGCTGTGCGGCTCGAGGAGCGTAATGCGGTACGGCTGGACGATCGCCCAGACGACACCGGCGACCGCCGTCAGGGGGCCGAGCAGGGAAATGGCGACCCACCGCCGCGATGGACGGGTGCGGGTCTCGGAGCGCTGTTGTACGAGCTCTCCCTCGATACCGCTACCTCCTCCGCTCTCGATTCTAGGCAGGGGTCGAGGGCCTGTGGAAGTCACGAAGGCTTTCGCTGGTCTCTCCACTCGAGAGGAAGCGCAGGAAGTAGAACGTCGACGCGACGAAGAAGACAGCCGCCTGCTCGAACGCCATCGACGCGCCCGCGATCTGCTGATCGGTCAAGGCCGAGAGGCCCCACAGGCCCGGGCCTTCCTCGTAGAACTCGTAGATGGGCTCGGGGATGAGCGCGAGCAGCAGGCCGAGCGGGCTGGCGAGCACGAAGGCCGCGAACAGGTAGAGGGCGCGGCCGCCGTCGCTCAGCCTCCAGGGGTGGCCCTGGAAGACCGGCCACCAGACGAGGCAGCCGGCGGCGAAGTACGACGCGTGCTCGAGGTGGAGGAGAGTGGCCTGGTGGCGGAGGGCTGCGTCGTACGCGTACGGGACGTGCCAGGCGAAGTACACGCCGAGCCAGACGGCGAGCGCGACCGGCGGCCAGGTCAGGTAGCGGGCGAGCGGGAGCCGACCGAGCGCCGCGGCGAGCGCCGTCGGTAGGCCGAGGACGCAGAGGGCGGGCGCCCACTCCGCGAGGACGACGTTCTGCAGCAGGTGGACGGAGAGCAGGTAGTTGAGTGCGATCGTCTGAACGGGGCTGATCGAGACGACCAGGATCAGGCCGAGGCCGGCGCCGAAGCAGGCAATTCGCCAGCGGGGCGTCGGCGTGGTGTGGACGACCAAGGCGTAGGCGATCGCGAGCGCCGGGACGAGCACGAGCGCCTCGAGGTCCCAGGCCCACGCGTACGGATCCACGCGGCTACCCTACGCAGCGCAACGCGGGCGTAGCTTAGTGGCAAAGCACGAGGTTTCCACCCTCGGGACACGGGTCCGATTCCCGTCGCCCGCTTCGTCCGAGTTTCACGCTAGTCTGTTGCCTAGCGTGAAAACAGAGAGCGGCAGAGAGCGCGAATTCTTCGGCGAGAGAACGGGCTGTCAATTAAGCAGCTCGCCCGCATGCTCGGCGTTTCCCAGTCCACGGTGAGCCTCTGGGTGAGAGACGTACAACTCACCGACCGGCAACGAGCCGAGCTCAGTCGGCGCGGCAATCGAGCCGCCATAGCTGGTCGTATTGCCCGCGCCCTGGCCGCGCGTCGCGACGCACAACGTGACGGACGGGCGGCCGCGCGACGGAGTAATGCGTTGCACCTGGCGGGGTGCATGCTCCATTGGGCCGAGGGCTCGAAGCACCGGAACGCGGTCATCTTCGTGAACTCCGATCCTGCGATGGTCGCTTTCTTCGCTCGGTTCCTTCGATCGTGCTTCGAGGTCCCCGATGGGAGGTTCCGCATCACTTGCAACCTCTTCGCCGACCATGTCGAGCGGCGGCGCGAGATCGAGCAGTACTGGCTCGACTTACTCGGCCTACCACGCACTTGCCTTCGCGAGTCGACCGTCAACGTCTACTCCAAGTACTCGAAGAAGAAGCGTCGGAACAAACTCCCGTACGGGACCTGCCGAATTGCTGTCCACGACACGCGCATCGTCCAGCACATCTACGGCGCGATCCAGGAGTACGCCGGCTTCGAGCGCGAGGAGTGGTTGAGCTAGCCCCTACGACGCCGAGTCGGCGAGCGGCTCGATCGCACTCGCCGTCGGCTGGAGCTCCCCGGACTCGAGCCCGGCGACGATCTCTGCCGCGAGCCTTCGCGCTGCGCTCTCGTCGTTCGCAGAGAGAATGCTCTCGACCGTCGCGATGACGGTGCCGTCCTCGACGAGCTCGACGACGACGCTGTCGAGCTCGGCCTTCGAGATGTAGGGATCGTCGGGCACGCCGACGCGGACGACGACGTCACGTCCGTCGCCGACGCGGGCGGTCTTCTGAACGGGGCGCCTGCGCAACGACATCGCCTCTCCATTTCGACGAAGCGGCCGTTCTAAACGTCCGACCCGGCCGCAATGCTGGCGGGCGCCGTGCAGGAACGCCTGGTCCGCTTTCGCACCTCGACGATCCTCGCGATACTCGCCATCACGATCTCGGTCGCGCTCCTCCTCGAGATCGTGTGGATCGCGCGGCGCGTGCTCACCTGGGTGCTGATCGCCGTCTTCCTGACGCTCGCGATGAACCCGGCCGTCGAGTGGTTCCAGTCGCACGGGATCAAACGCCGCGGCCTAGCGACCGCCGTCACCTTCCTGCTCGTCGTCGCCGCGATCATCGGCATCGGCGCGCTCTTCATCCCGACTCTCGTCGACGAGGTGAACAAGTTCGCCGATGCGCTGCCTGGCTACGTCGAGGACCTGACGAAAGGCCGCGGGCCGTTCGGCTTCCTCCAGGAGGACTACCAAGTCGTCGACCGGGTTCGCGAGGCCGTCAGGGAGGGCGGCGCGTCGAGGGTCCTCGGCCTCTCCGGGACGGCGATCGCGATCACGAAGGGCGTCCTCACCGCGATCGTCGCCGTCGTGACGATCGCGTTCATGACGTTCTTCATGCTCCTTGAAGGGCCGGCGTGGATGGAGCGCTTCTACTCGCTGCTCCCGGCGGACAAGCAGGAGCGCTGGCGCGAGGTCGGCCGGCAGATCTACCGGACGGTCGGCGGCTACGTGACGGGGAACCTGTTCATCAGCCTGATCGCCGGAATGGCGTCGACCGTGCTGTTGCTGATCCTCGGCGTTCCGTTTGCCGTCGCCCTCGGGCTCGTCGTCGCGATCCTCGACCTGATCCCGTTGGCCGGGGCGACCCTCGCGGCGATCATCGTCAGCACGGTGGCCTTCCTCAGCGAAGGGTGGTGGGTCGGGGCGATCGTGGTCGCATTCTTCATCGTCTACCAGCAGCTCGAGAACCACGTCATCCAGCCCGTCGTCTACAGCCGGACGGTCCAGCTCTCGCCACTGGCGATCCTCGTCTCGGTGCTGATCGGCGGCGAGCTCGCGGGCGTGCTCGGCGCGCTCGCGGCGATCCCGATCGCCGGCACGATCCAAGTCGTCCTGCTCAGTTGGCTGACGGAGCGGCGCAAGCAGAGCGCCGAGCCGGCCGCGAGCACCTAGCGAATATCCCCCGTTCGGGGGAGAACCGCATCACCCGTGGGCCGATGTCAGGGGTATGCGCGCCGCCGCGGTCAGCACGTTCGTCGGGCTTGCCGCTCTTGCACTTTCCGGAAACGTCGTGGCCGCTCCGCAGCGCGGCGGCTGGCAGGTGCGCGCTGACGCGAGCGCCGCGAGCATGTTCCACGCCCTCACCCGGCTCAAGTCGGCACCGGTGCAGCCGACGATCGTGCGTTCGCGCACGTCGGCCGCCCGTCCCGCGGCGCCCGCGAGCCAGTCGTCGCTTCTCAGCGCATACGAGTCGAGCGTCTTCGCGCGCATCAACTCGATCCGCGCAGCGCGCGGCCTCCGGCCGCTCCGCGTGTCGCGCGGGTTGACGGCGGCAGCGACGTACCACACGACGCAGATGGGCACGCGTGGGTTCTTCGAGCACGAATCCGCGAACGGGGCGCCGTTCTGGCGGCGCATCGAGCGCTTCTATCCGTCGCGCAACACGCGCAGCTGGTCGGTCGGCGAGAACATCCTCTGGGGCTCGCCCGACATCTCGCCGCCGAGCGCCGTCCGCGAGTGGATGCTGAGCCCGCCGCACCGCGAGAACATCCTCTCGCGCGAGTGGCGTGAGATCGGCCTCGCCGCGATCCACTTCGCCTCGGCCCCGGGCGAGTACGGCGGGCGGCAGGTGACCATCGTCACCGCCGACTTCGGCACGAGAACGTAGGCAGGAAGCCGCGCGACGCGCGGTACCCTGTGTTCTCCGCGCCTGTAGCTCAGTGGAAGAGCGGCGGCCTTCTAAGCCGTTGGTCGGGGGTTCGAATCCTCCCAGGCGCATTGCCGGCGCCACCACGTCGCCGGGGGCCGCTCCCAGGGCGGCCGCCGCCAAGGCTCGCGCGCCGTCGCCCACGATCGGCTAGTCAAGGATGCGCACCTCGACGCCCGGGTGTGCCTGCTGCCAAGCGCGCAGGAAGAGGTCGAGTTCGAGCCGCGCTTGGTCGTGACGGATCGACGAGAGGCGCGACGCCTCGACGAGGTTCGGACCGATCTGCTCCACGACGCAGCCCTCCCCGGCGAGGTAGTCGAGGAGGTCGCGCAGTAGTGCCGCATCGCTGAGGAGGATCTTCATCGCAGCCCCTGTGTTCGGATAGAGAATCGGCGATTTGCGGCCCCGGCTGGACCCGCACTTGGGTATTGCCCGCGCCGTTTAGGTGACTTGGAGAGCGGTAAGCGGATAGGGAGCGTTCGATTCGAGAGGGGGTCCAATGGCTGAGCTCAGCCGCAGGCGGGTGGCGATCCTCGCCACCGACATGTTCGAGCAGGTCGAGCTCGTCGAGCCGAGGAAGGCGCTCGACGACGCCGGTGCAGAGACGGAGATCGTCTCGCTCGAGAAGGGCGAGATCCAGGGCTTCAACCACTACGACAAGGCCGACACGTTCCCGGTCGACAAGACGGTCGACGAGGTGAGCGTCGACGACTACGACGCGCTGATGCTGCCCGGCGGCGTCGGGAATCCGGACGCGCTCCGGATGAACGAGAACGCGGTCGAGTTCGTCCGCTCGTTCTTCGAAGCAGGCAAGCCCGTCGGCGCGATCTGCCACGCGCCGTGGATGCTGGTCGAGGCCGACGTCGTCCGCGGCCGGCAGATCGCGGCGTGGCCGAGCCTGAAGACGGATATCCACAACGCGGGCGGCGATTGGCGCGACGAGCAGGTCGTCGTCGAGGACGGGCTCGTCACGAGCCGCAAGCCCGACGACATTCCGGCGTTCAGCGAGAAGATCATCGAGCTGTTCGCGCAGGGCACACGGGCCGAGCGGACCGCGTCCGTCGGGTCGGCGCGAACGTAGTGGCGCTCGAGGCGGCGCTGCTGGATGTCGACGGCACGCTGATCGACTCGAACTACCAGCACGCGCTCGCGTGGTACCGAGCCTTCCGGCGACACGACATCGTCCTCCCGCTTTGGCGAATCCACCGCGCGGTCGGCATGGGCGGGGACCAGCTCGTCCCCGCCCTTGTCGGCGACGAGGTCGACCGCGAGCTGGGCGACGACATTCGTGATGCCCGCGCCGAGCTCTACGGCGAGCTGATCGGCGAAGTTGCTTCGCTCGACGGGGCGCACGACCTCGTCGCCGACCTGAAGCAGCGCGGTCTCCAGGTCGTGCTCGCGAGCTCGTCTCCACGGGACGAGCTCGACCATTACCTCGACCTCCTCGACGCGCGAGAGCTCGCGGACGCCTGGACGACGAAGGACGACGTCGAGGCGACCAAGCCGGCGCCCGACCTCGTCATCGCGGCGCTCGAGAAGGCGGGAACGAGCAGCGCGGTGATGGTCGGCGACACGCGCTGGGACATCGAGGCGGCTAGCCACGCCGGCATCGAGACAGTCTGCGTGATCACCGGCGGCTGGTCCGACCAGGAGCTGCGCGACGCGGGCGCGGTGGCGGTCTTCGAGTCCGTTCAGGAGCTCCGCGAGCGCCTCGACGAGACACCTCTCGCGTAGGGAGCGCGGCTATCCTGTGCGGAGCGCGGTGGCGGTAGCTCAGTTGGTAGAGCCCCGGGTTGTGGTCCCGGTGGTCGCGGGTTCAAGTCCCGTCCGCCACCCTTCGCCCTGCGAAGGGTGGCCTTTCGGCGTTTGCGGTTGACTCGATGGGGTCGACTGTTCAGTTCAGGGGAGGCGCGGCGCCGGGGCGTGCGTGCGCGGTGGCCTCACGTTGGCGAAGGGTGGCCTTTCGCCCTGCGAAGGGTCGCCTTTCGGCGTTTGCGGTTGACTCGATGGGGTCGGCTGTTCAGTTCAGGGGAGGCGCGGCGCCGAGGCGTGCGTGCGCGGTGGCCTCACGTTGAGAGTCCTCGCCTCGCGCCGCTTTCCGGGGCCGGCATGGGACGAGCTCGAAGACGTCGAGTATTACGAGACCCTGGACGGGGTGCGGTCCGACGCCGAGGCCCTGGCCGTCGTGGGCGAGCGAATCGACGCGGCCGTCCTCGAGCGCTTTCCGAACCTGCGGCTCGTTGCCAACTATGGCGTGGGCTACGACGACATCGACGTCGAGGCGTGCTCAGTACGCGGCGTCGTCGTGACGAACACGCCCGGCGTGCTCGATGCGGCGACCGCCGACCTGGCGATGGCGCTGATCCTGGCGACGCGACGGCGAGTCGTCGAAGGCGACACGTTCGTCCGCGAAGGCCAATGGGGCACGGAGTGGGTCGTCCCTGCGTTGTTGGGCCAGGAGGTCAGCGGTTCGACGCTCGGCATCGTCGGCCTCGGCCGCATCGGGCAGGCTGTGGCCCGACGCGCTCGCGGGTTCGAAACGCGGCTCCTGTACACGAAGCGGAGTCGGCTACCCGGAGCCGAGGAGCGCGAGCTCGGCGTCGAGTTTCGCGAGGTCGACGACCTCCTCGCCGAGGCAGACATCGTCACGCTCCACGTCCCGCTGACTCCCGAGACGAATCGGCTGCTCGACGCCGGCCGCCTCGGACTGCTGCGAGACGGTGCCTGTCTCGTCAACACGGCGCGCGGCGCGATCGTCGACGAGCCGGCGCTCGTCGAAGAGCTCGAGTCAGGCCGCATCCGCGCGGGCCTCGACGTCTTTGCCCACGAGCCCGACGTCCCCACCGAGCTCCTCGAGCTGCCGAACGTCGTCCTGACGCCGCACGTCGGCAGCGCGACGCAGGAAACGCGCGAGGCGATGACGCGCGTCCT
>DASQWH010000068.1:0-5189 GCA_035640335.1 Gaiellaceae bacterium
CCGCGGGCTCAAAAAGCTCAAGTCGATCGCCGACTCGAGGCCGAAGTCCGTCCGCCACGCCGCCCATCACGATGTCGTCCTCGAAGGCGACGACGTCGACCTCGACCTGCTTCCGATCCAGCACTGCTGGCCGGGCGACCCCGCGCCCTTCATCACGCTGCCAGCCGTCATCACGCACGACCCGAAGACGGGCACGCGGAACGTCGGCATGTACCGGATGCAGAAACTCGATCGCCGCTCGACGGCGATGCACTGGCAGCTGCACAAGGACGGCCGCATGGACTACCTCGCGACGGACGGCCGGCTCGAGGTCGCCGTCGCGCTCGGCCTCGACCCGGTCAGTGCCTACTCGGCCTCGGCGCCGCTGCCGAAGCACGTCGACGAATTCATGCTCGCGGGCTTCCTGAGGGGCGAGCCGGTCGAGCTCGTCAAAGCCCGCACCATCGACGTCCAGGTCCCCGCGAATGCCGAGATCGTCCTCGAGGGCTACGTCGAGCAAGGCGACCTGACGCTCGAGGGCCCGTTCGGCGACCACACGGGCTACTACTCGCACGCGGAGCCGTTTCCGGTCTTCCACGTGACGGCGATGACGATGCGCGCGGATGCGATCTACCCGTCGATCGTCGTCGGCAAGCCGCCGGCCGAGGACGCCTGGCTCGGGAAGGCGACGGAGCGCATCTTCCTGCCCGCGATCCGCATGAGCGTGCCCGAGATCGTCGACTACGACCTGCCGGTCGCGGGCGCGTTCCACAACTGCGTCATCGTCTCGATCCGCAAGTCGTTCCCGGGGCAGGCACAGAAGGTGATGCACGCCATCTGGGGGCTCGGCCTCCTCAGCCTGGCGAAGTCGGTCGTCGTCGTCGACGAGCACGTGGACGTGCACGACTACGAGGAGGTCTTCTTCCGCGTCACCGCCAACGTCGACCCCAAGCGCGACGTCCTGCTTTCGGAGGGCCCGCTCGACCACCTCGACCACGCCCCGACACGCCAGTTCTACGGTGGCAAGATCGGCATCGACGCCACGCACAAGGGCGAGGCCGAAGGCACCCGCGCCTGGCCCGAGGAGATCGTCATGACCGACGAGGTACGGAGCCTCGTCGACCGGCGCTGGGCCGAATACGGCATCGACGCCGCCGCGGTGGACGGAGACCGCTCCAGGCGCTCGTTGCGGCAGTTGATACGTCGTTGACGCCCGTTCCGGCGACCGATTGAATGGCGCGCTGAGACGTGGCTTCCCACGGCGGAGACGAGCGCCCGCACCTCCCGTCGCCGACCATCTGGCCGGTCGGCTTCGCCGTTGGCATCGCGGTCCTGCTCGTCGGCGTCATCCTCGGCTGGCTGATCGCCGCGATCGGCGCCGCGATTGCCGCCGTGTTCGGCTTCCTGTGGATCCGGGACGTCACCGTCGGCGTCCGGGAAGCGCCGCCGCCCGAGCCTGAGCCCGAGCCCGTCACGAGCGCACCGCCCATTCCGGCGCACAAGGGCGGGCCGGCGATGCCCGAGCCGGGCGAGGGCGAGATCGTGCGCTTCCCGCGCTCGAAGTTCCTCGAGGGGACGACGCTCGGCCTCGGCGCGCTGATCGGCGGGATCATCACCGTGCCGGTAGCGGGGTTCGCCGTCGTGCCGACGCTCGTCGACCAGGGCCACGACGAGATCGACGTCGGCGCGGTCGACGACTTCCCGGAGAACCAATTCGTGATCACGACGTTCCTGCTCGACCCCGAGCAGGGCGAGGTCTCGCGCCGTACGGCCTACATCCGCAACAACGGCTTCCTGAACGACGTCCCGAGCTTCACGGTCCTCTCCAACCGCTGCGTGCACCTCGGCTGTCCGGTGCAGGTCAACGGGCTGCCGATCGACGACCAGAAGAAGGTCGAGCGGAAGAACGGGGCCGAGTTGACGCGGATCCCGACTGCGGCCGCCGCCGGCTTCGGCTGCCCGTGCCACGGCGGCCAGTACGACGACGAGGGCAACCGCACCGCCGGGCCGCCAGTCCGCGCGCTCGACCGCTACGAGTTCAAGATCAAGGACGGGCGCCTGCTGCTCGGCAAGACCTTCAGCGTCGGCGGGGTCGAGGGCAAGGGCGCCGAAGCCAAGATCAAGAAGTACACGGAGATGGGCCCCGGCCAGCACGTCGACGGGCCGGAGGCGCTCTTCTACCCGGTCCCGTCGCCTCGCTGATGGCGACGCGACGACCAGGCCGCCGCGAGCAGCTGATGCGCATGCTGCTCTACCCCCTGGACTGGCTCGAGGAGCGCTCGGGCCTCATCGGCGGTGTCCGCTACTTCCTCTTCCGCAAGGTCCCGGGCGACATCTCGTGGGGCCACACGCTCGGCTCCGCGACGCTGACGGCGTTCCTCGTGCAGGCGATCACGGGCGCGATCCTCGCCATGTACTACCGGCCCGACCCGGACAAGGCGTATGAGTCGATCCGCCACATCACCGACGACGTCACGCTCGGGTGGCTCGTGCGCGGCATGCACCGCTGGGGCGCGAGCGTCTTCATCATCCTCATGTTCCTGCACATGGGGCGCGTCTTCCTCTACGGCGCCTACAAGTACCCGCGCGAGCTGAACTGGATCATCGGCGTCCTCATCCTCGTGCTCGGGATGATGGAGGGGTTCACGGGCTACCTGCTGCCCTGGGACCAGACCGCGTACTGGGCGACCGTCGTCGGCATCAACCTCCAGGCGACGGGCCCGTTCGTCGGCCCCTTCCTGCAGAACGTCCTCGCCGGCGGCGCCGAGATCGGCACGGAGACGTTAGCCCGCTTCTACGCGATCCACATGCTGCTGATACCCGGGGCGCTGTTCGGGCTGATCGGGCTGCATCTCTACCTCGTCGTCCGCCTCGGCGTGACCTCGCCGCCGTGGTCGCCTGACGCGGCCGGCGACGAGCGGGTCGAGCCGGCGCCGGAGGGCCGGGCCGGGCTCGTCACGCCTGGGCCCCGCGGAGCGCGCGCACGGTGAACCGCCGGCTCGAAGAGCGGCGCGCGGCCCACCAGCGCTACAAGCGCGACGTCGACGACCGCGGAAAGCCGTTCTACCCCTACGCGATGTTCCACGACACGGTGATGAGCCTCGTCGTGGTGACGATGATCGTCGTACTCGCGTGCGTCTGGAAGTTCACCGCCGAGGAGAGCCCGGCCGAGGAGGCCTCGGGATGGCTCGGCAAGCTCTACGACGACAAGGCCGACCCCGGGACGACGAGCTTCATCCCCCGGCCGAACTGGTACTTCTACTTCCTCTTCTACTTGCTGCGGATCTTCAAGTGGCCGGAATCGGTCGTTCTCGGCACGGTCGGGATCCCGACGATCGCGCTCATCCTTCTCCTCGCCTACCCGTTCCTCGACGTGAGCCGCGAGCGGCGGCCGACGCGCAGGCCGGTCGCAATGGTGGCGGCGATCCTGACCGTCCTCTCGATGGGCGTGCTCACGTACAAAGGCGCGACCGCGAGGGAGTCGCTCGGGAGCGAGCTCGTCGCGGAGATTCCGAACTGGGGGAAGGAGCAGGGCTTCACGGGCAACAGGCAGGCTGAGGAAGGCGCGAGGATCTTCGCGCTGGCGGGTTGCGCGACGTGTCACACCTACCTCGGCGGCGGGACGTCGAACGTCGGTGCACCGGACCTGTCGGACATCGGGTCTGGCGGACGGGACGCGCAGGCGTTCGCGACGTACATCGCCGACCCATCGCAGTTCGGGAACAACGTGATGCCGAAGTTCAACCAGCTCGGACAGGAGAACCTGACCGCGCTCGGCACCTTCCTCGCCGCTTCCAAGGGCGGGGAGTAGTGCGCGTCTTCCTCGGGATCACGGGCGCCTCGGGAGCCCCGTACGCGGCTCGGCTCGTCCGCTCGCTCGCAGCGGCGGACTGCGAGGTCGGCGTGTGCGCGTCGGCTGCAGGAATCGAGGTGCTGGCGACGGAGCTTTACGGCGAGCCGCGGCTGCCGCGCGACGAGGTGCTGGCGCGGTTCACCGAGGGCGTCGACGAGGCGGTCTCGGTCTACGACCCGCACGACTATTCGGCCCCGTACGCGAGCGGATCGGCGCGTGTCGACGGCTATGTCGTCTGCCCGTGCTCGATGGCGACGGCCGGGACGATCGCGACCGGCGGCGAGGCGAACCTCGTCCACCGCGCCGCGGGCGTCGCGCTCAAGGAGGGGCGGAAGCTCGTGCTCGTCCCGCGCGAGACGCCGCTCTCTGCGATCCACCTCGAGAACCTGCTCCGACTGCGCCAGGCGGGCGCTGTCATCCTCTTCGCGGCGCCGGGCTTCTACCACGGGGCGGAGACGATCGACGACCTCGTCGACTTCGTCGTTGCGCGCTGCCTCGCGCAGCTCGGGCTCGAAAGCTCGCTCGTCAAGCCTTGGGGGGACGAGTGAGCGCGGCGACCGGCCGTTTGGCGCCCGAGGGCGTGCGCTCGATGTTCGACCGCATCGCGCCCGTTTACGACCCGATGAACCGCCTGATGACCGCAGGCCTCGACCGGCGCTGGCGCCGCGAGACCGCGGCGGCGGTCGTCCGCCCCGGCGACAGGGTGCTCGACGTCTGCTGCGGGACCGGCGACCTCGCCGTCGCGGCGGCTCGCGCGGGCGGCGGGCGCGTCACGGGCCTCGACTTCTCGGAGCGCATGCTCGAGCGCGCGCGGCGCAAGGCACCCGAGCTCGCGTGGGTGCAGGGCGACGCGCTCGCGATGCCGTTCGACGACGGCTCGTTCGACTCGGTCACGATCGGCTTCGGCCTCCGCAACCTCGAGGACGAGCGGCGCGGCCTTGCCGAGCTGCGGCGCGTGCTCGTGCCCGGCGGGCGCGTCGGCGTGCTCGAGATCACCCGGCCGAAAGGCGTTCTCGTGCCGTTCTACCGCGCCTGGTTCGACGGCCTCGTGCCGCTGGCGGGCAAAGTGCTTCCGGGCGGCGAGGCGTACGCGTACCTGCCCGCGAGCGTGCGCCGCTTCCCGAGCGCCCACGAGCTCTCGAGGCTCATCGCCGAAGCGGGCTTCGATGCCGTCCGCTACCGCCGGCTCGGCGGCACGATCGTCGCCCTGCACGTCGCCGCCGCCGGCGACGCTCCCCGGGCGAGCGGGTTCGCGGAGGGCAGGTGAGCGCGCTCGCCACGGTGCAGGCTGTTCCCGGCCTCGCCGCCTACCTCGCGGCGGTGGAAGACCGGCTGGCGGTCACCGTCGCCAGCCATC
>DASQWH010000069.1:0-2715 GCA_035640335.1 Gaiellaceae bacterium
GAGATCTACGCCGCGCTGCTCGTGGTCGTCCTCCCGGCCCTCTCGGCGGGACTGACGATGCTCCTCCTCGACCGCGCCGACCTGACCCATTTCTTCCTGCCGGACAAGGGCGGCGACGCGATCCTCTACCAGCACGTCTTCTGGTTCTTCGGACACCCCGAGGTCTACGTGATGATCCTGCCGGCGATGGGGATCGTCTCCGAGGTGATCCCGGTCTTCTCGCGCAAGCCGATCTTCGGCTACAAGGCGATCGCATTCTCGACGGTCGCGATCGGGTTCTACTCGCTGCTCGTCTGGGGCCACCACATGTTCGCGGTGGGGTTGCCGCTCGGCCTGCAGGCGTGGTTCATGATCGCGTCGCTGACAATCGCCGTCCCGACCGGCGTCAAGATCTTCAACTGGATCGCGACGACCTGGCGCGGGAATCTCATCTTCGACACGGCGATGCTCTGGGCGCTCGGATTCGTCGCCGTCTTCACGATCGGCGGGCTGTCCGGCATCTTCGTCGCCGTCTTCCCGTTCGACTGGCAGGTGCACGACTCGTACTTCGTGGTCGCGCACCTGCACTACGTGCTCTTCGGCGGCTCGATCTTCGGGATCTTCGCCGGGCTCTACTACTGGTGGCCGAAGATCTTCGGCCGGATGCTGAACGAGACCCTCGGGAAGTGGCACTTCTGGCTCACGTTCGTGGGCTTCAACCTGACCTTCTTCCCGCAGCACATGATGGGGCTGCTCGGGATGCCCCGCCGCGTCTACACCTACGAGGATCGGGACCTGCTCCCCGAGTACAACCTCGTCTCGACGATCGGGTCGTACATCATGGCCGTGGGGATCCTCGTCTTCATCGTGAACGTCTTCTGGTCGCGGAAGGGCCGGATGCCGCGCGCCGGGAACGATCCCTGGCTGGCGGACACGCTCGAGTGGTACACGACCTCGCCGCCGCCGCCGCACAACTTCGACAAGGTTCCGTACGTGACGAGCGCGCGGCCGTTGCGCGACCTGCGGCGGCGGATCGGGGAGCGCCGGTGAGAGCCGGCCCCTGGCTCCGGCTGTGCGGGCTCGGCGCGACGGCGGCAGGCGTGCTCGTCGTCGCGAGCGGCGGCCTCGGGATCACGCACCGGGCGCTCGTGCCGGTTGCGCTCCCGCTGTTGATTGCGACGGCGCTCGGCGCATGGTTCGCGCACCGGGACGCCTTCCGCATTGCCGCCGTCTCGCTGGTGCTGTTCCTGGCCGCAGTCGCGAGCTGGTGGTCGCCCGTGCTCCATGTGGCGCTCGCGGCGTCGGCCCTGGCCGCGACGGCGGTGGCGACGGCTCGGCTCTACCGCGGCGAGCGGCCCGCGTCCGTGGCGTGGCGGGACTACGTGACGCTGACGAAGCCGCGGATCATGTCGCTTCTGCTCGTCACCGGTGCGGCGGGCATGTTCGTCGGAGCCCAGGGGCTGCCGGATGCGGGTGGGTTCGCGGCGACGATGGTCGGGCTGGCCCTCGCGTGCGGCGGGGCGAGCGCGCTCAACCACGTCCTCGACCGCGACCTCGACCGGTCGATGAAGCGGACGGCCTCCCGGCCCGTCGCGGAGGGGCGGGTCAGCCCGGAGCTCGGGCTCGAGTTCGGGCTCGCTCTGTCCGCGTTCTCGTTCGTCCTGCTGGCGTCGGCGGTCAACGTGCTGACCGCCTGCCTCGCGCTCGTCGGGAACCTCTTCTACGTCCTCGTCTACACGCGGTGGCTTAAGCGCTCGACCCCGCAGAACATCGTCATCGGCGGGGCGGCGGGCGCGGTTCCGCCGTTGGTGGGCTACGCGGCGGCGACGGGCAATCTCGGGCTCGCGGCGCTGTTCCTCTTCCTGATCGTGTTCTTCTGGACGCCTCCGCACTTCTGGGCTCTCGCACTGCTGATCAAGCGCGACTACGAGGCCGCGCGCGTGCCGATGCTCCCGGTGGTGCGCGGCGACCGCGAGACCGCTCGCCAGGTGCTCCTCTACACGGTCGTCCTCGTCGGGCTCACGCTCGTGCCGGTCTTGACCGGGACCTTCGGCGCGTTCTACCTCGCGGCGGCCGCGCTCCTCGGCGGCTGGTTCCTGCGGCTGGCGGTGAAGCTCATGCGGTCGACTGCGCGGCCGCAGGCGCTGGCGTTGTTCCACTACTCGCTCGCATACCTCGCGCTGCTCTTCGTCTCGATGGCCCTCGACCCGTTCGTGCTGTGACGGACCTCACCGAGCCGCTCGAGGAGCCGCGGCCCGCCGAGCACGTGCCGGAGCCGATCGATCCGGTCGACCCCGCGCGCGCGCTGGCGCACAAGAACGTCGTCTTCGGCTGGGCGCTGTTCGGGCTGTTCCTGCTTCTGTTCGCGGGAACGTGGCTCGTCGCGTTCATCTACCTCGCGCTCGATTAGCCACGTCCCCCCACCCGGGTGGGGGGAACCCACGAACCCGGCGAGACGGTAAACGGAAAAATCGCGCGCATGCGTGACAAGACCGCGACAATGGAGACCGAGCTCGAGGGCATCTGGCTCGCCCGTCCCGACCCGCTTCCCGCGGACGGCGTCCCGCTCGCCGTCAAAGACCTCTTCGACACCGCCGGGCTTCCGACGACCTACGGGTCGATCCTCTTCGCCGAGCACGTCCCCGACCGCAGCGCCGAGGTCGTCGTCCGCCTCGAGCGCGCCGGCTACGCCAACGTCGGCAAGACGAACCTGCACGAGTTCGCCTACGGCGTCAC
>DASQWH010000070.1:0-4200 GCA_035640335.1 Gaiellaceae bacterium
CTACATCTTCGACGTGAAGCCGGAGTCGGTGTACTGGTGCGCGGCCGACGTCGGCTGGGTTACGGGGCACAGCTACATCGTCTACGGGCCGCTCTGCAACGCGACGACCGGGGTCATGTACGAGGGCGTCCCCGACTACCCCGACCGGGACCGCTGGTGGGCGATCGTCGAACGCTACGGCGTCGACATCCTCTACACGGCGCCGACGGCGATCCGCAGCCACATGAAGTGGGGCCCGGAGCACGCGCAGAAGCACGATCTCTCGACGATCCGGCTGCTCGGCACCGTCGGCGAGCCGATCAACCCCGAGGCCTGGGTCTGGTACCGCGAGGTGATCGGCGGCGACCGCGTGCCGGTCGTCGACACGTGGTGGCAGACGGAGACGGGGATGATCCTGATCACGCCGCTGCCCGGCGTGACCACGGGGAAGCCCGGCTCGGCGACGCGGCCGTTCCCGGGCGTAGATGCGGCCGTCTACGACGAGCAGGGCAACGAGGTCGGGCCGGGCGGGGGCGGGTACCTGGTGCTCCGGCGGCCCTGGCCCGCGATGCTGCGCGGCATCTACAAGGATCACGACCGGTACGTGGAGACGTACTGGTCGAAGTACGGCGACGTCTACTTCGCGGGCGACGGCGCGCGCATCGACGAGGACGGCGACTTCTGGCTGCTCGGGCGGGTCGACGACGTCATGAACGTCTCGGGCCACCGGATCTCGACGATCGAGGTCGAGAGCGCGCTGGTCGACCACCAGCAGGTGGCGGAGGCGGCCGTCGCCGCTCGTGCCGACGAGCGCACGGGGCAGGCAATCGTCGCCTTCGTCTCGCTCAAGGGCGGCGAGGAGGGCTCGGTCGAGATGCTCGACGAGCTGCGCGACCACGTGGCGAAGAAGATCGGGCCGATCGCGAAGCCGGCGAACATCGTCTTCACGCCGGAGCTGCCGAAGACCCGGAGCGGCAAGATCATGCGGCGGCTCCTGCGGGACGTGGCCGAGAACCGGCCGCTCGGCGACACGACGACGCTCGCGGACCCGACGGTTGTCGAGGAGATCCGCGACCGCGCCGTCACCGAAGCGCCAGAGGAGTGAGCGAGGAGCGGCAGCGGGGCGTCGACCTCTTCAACGAGGTGTGGCGTTTGATGGACTCGCGCAAGGACGATGACCGGATGCTGCACGCGGCGCACGCGTCGCGGTTCCATTGGGGCGAGGCCGAGGAGTGCAGGCCCGAAAACCTGGCGCGGGGCGAGTGGCAGGTCTCGCGCGTCTACACGGTGCTCGGGCGCGTCGAGCCCGCACTCTGGCACGCGCGGCGCTGCCTGGACCACTGCGAGCGGAACGGGATCGGCGACTTCGACCTCGCGTATGCCTACGAGGGCCTGGCGCGAGCGCACGCCGTCGCCGGTGACGGCGAGGCCACAGACTGGAAGGCAAAGGCGCGCGACGCCGGCGACGCGATCGCGGACCGCGAGGACCGCGAGCACTTCGACGAGGACTACGCGACCTTGCCGTAACTCCACGCGAACGGTGTCAGACACCGGCGGCGTGACGTTCCCCGGATGCCGGCTCCACGCCGGTATCTGACACCGGTAGAGGGGCGGGTTAGTGGCGCGGGCGGCCTTCGTCGGCCGGCGGCACGTAATTCGGCGGGAACGAGTAGCCGCCGAGGTTGCCGGTCGGGTCGGTGTCGCGCGGGCCCGGGCCGGACGCCGCGATCGCGTCCGTGTTCTCGACCGGCCGTTTCGACTCGTGCGCGTGGTCGCCGCGCTGGAGGCTCCCGCCGCCGAGCCGAGCGAGGAACCGCCTGAGGCGAGCAAGCATCTCGCCCGAATTGTGCGCTACGCGAGCAGCTTCTCGAAGCGCTCTTGCTGGTCCTGCTCGAAGGGGCCGATCAGCGCCAGCTTGAGCCCCTTGTCGCCGATCAGGTCCTGCGCCACGCGCTGCACGTCCTCGGCGGTGACGGCATCCAGCCCCTCGAGGATCTCCTCGGGCTCGGCGGTCTGTCCCTCGAGCACCTCGCGGCGGAGCCCGAACATGATCAGGCCGTGCGGGCTCTCCGTCTGCAGCACGAAGCGGCCCTTCGCCACATTGCGCGCCTTCTCCAGCTCGTCGGACGGCACCGTCTCCTCCGCGATCTTGCGCAGCTCCGTGACGATCGTCGAGACCGCCTCGTCGATGCGCTCGATGTCGACGCCGGCCTGGGAGTACAAAGAGCCCGCGTCCGTGTAGCTGTGGTTCACCGCGTAGACGTAGTACGCGAGCCCGCGCCGCTCCCGAACCTCCGTGAACAGTCGCGAGGACATGCCGGTCCCGAGCACGGTCCCCAGAAGCTGCAGCGCGTAGCGGTCGGGGTGCACGAGCGGGTAGCTGCGCACGCCGAGACAAAGGTGCGCCTGATCGGACGCCTTCGTGTGGATCCGCACGGTCCCGTTCTCCGCGAACGCGGCCGGCTCCGGCTCGCCCGTGTCCGCAGGCTCCAAGTCGCCGAGCAGTCGCTCGACCTCCGACTCGAGACCGTCGCCGACCATCCCGGCCACACCGACGACCATCCGCTTCGGTTTGTACCAGCGCCCCGTGTAGTCGAGGAACGTGTCGCGCGTCGCGGCGCGCACCGTCTCCTTGCGCCCGATGATGTCCCAGCCGAGTGGCTGGTCGCCGTAGAGAAGGTCGTCGTAGACGCCCGAGATGTAGTCCCGCGGCGTGTCGAAGTACATGTTCATCTCCTCGACAATCACGCCCTTTTCGCGCTCGATCTCCTCGGAGTCGAACTTCGAGTTGCGCAGCATGTCGGTGAGGACGTCGAGCGCGATCGACCGGTGCTCGCCGGCACAACGCACGTAGTAGCCCGTGTACTCCTTGCCCGTGAAGGCGTTGAACTCGCCGCCGATGCCGTCGACCTCGCTGCCGATGTGGCGTGCGGTCGGTCGCCGCTCGGTGCCCTTGAAGAACATGTGCTCGGAGAAGTGCGCGATGCCGTTCGTCTCGGGCGTCTCGAAACGCGAGCCGGCCGAGAGCATCACGAAGCACGACACCGACTGGGCGTGGTCCATCGGCGCCGTCAGCAGCCGCAGTCCGTTCGAAAGCGTCTGACGCTCGAAGACGCCCATCAGGCCGCCAGTACCTCCCGCCAGGCCTGCGGCACCTCCACTGGGCGCCCGGTCTCGTAGTCGAACGAGACGAGAACCGTCTTCGCCTCGGCCGCAACCGTCTCGCGCGCCCGTACCTGATACGCGAGCTCGAAGCTCTTCGTCCCGACCCCGACCGGCCGCACGCCGATCTCGAGCTCGTCGCCCATCCGCAGCGGCGCGCGGAAGTCGATCTCGACCCGCGCCAGGATCATCCCGCTCGCCTCAGCGCCGATCGGCTGCAGGAAACCGATGCGCGCCTCCTCGAGATACGTGAGGAAGACGGCGTTGTTCACGTGGCCGAGCGCGTCGACGTCACGGAAGCGGACCCGCTCGCGATGCACGTAGTCGAAGCCGTCCACAAGGCCGGGATGCTAGCTGGGATAGCACGGCGAAACCCATGGTTCCCCCGTGAGCCCCCTCCTTTACGCATTGGGATTTCCGGCGCCTCGCAGGCTCCTGCCGGGGGCAAAGCCCGGCTCCGCCGAGGTACTCATTTGCTGCTGCCGGCTTTTGGACGATCTTCCAGGCGATAGACAAAACGCACCGCCGTCCAGTCCTCGTCGATCGCACAGCTCTTGTTGTCGACGAGGCCGTTGGCGAGCCCGAGCTCCTGGACGGCCTCGAAGGAGAGGTCGCTCTCGAGCTTCGAGGCTTTCTTCGGATACGCGATCCAGAGCCCGTCCGCCGGATCGAGCGTGGCGCGGAGGCTCGCGAAGCGGCGCTCGAGGTCGTCCCGACTGGCCGTGAAGAAGACCACGACGCCCGCGCCGGGCTTGGCGCCGAGCTTCTTCCCGAGCGGTGTCGCCGAATAGTCCTTGTGGCTCAAGCCCGCACGCGCCAGGCCTCGAGCAGCGCGGCCTCGCGCTCAGGCTTCAGGCCCGCGGCGTCGGTCGTGTTCGCCTGGTCGAGCGTGCCGCGGACGGTCTCCTCGAGCGGCCGGAAGCTGAGGCCCTCGGCGACCGCGCGCGAGACGTCGGTCTGGTGGATCCCTTCGTCCTCGCTATGGAGCCACATCGGCAGCTCCATCCACTCGCCGACCTCGTGCTCGAGCAGGAACTCGGGATCGACCCAGACGAACTG
>DASQWH010000071.1:0-2877 GCA_035640335.1 Gaiellaceae bacterium
CATGGCAGAGGACCTGGAAAACACGGAGCAGGCGGAGAACGTCGAGCAGCTCGAGCTCGAGGCGCTGCGCGCCGAGAACGAGGAGCTGATCGACTCGCTCCAGCGCCTCAAGGCGGAGTTCGACAACTACCGCAAGCGGGCCGCGCGCGACCAGGAGAGCCTGGTCGCGCGCGCCCACGAACGGTTGGTGAAGGAGCTCCTGCCGGTCGTGGATGACCTCGAGCGGGCACTTCAGGCTGCCGAGGAGCACGAGGAGGCCAAGCTCGAGGAGGGCGTCCGCCTCGTCCATCGCGCGCTCGCCGAGGCGCTCTCGCGCGAAGGGCTCGAGGAGGTGCCGGTCGACGGCAAGTTCGACCCACACGTGCACGAGGCGCTGCTCTCGCAGCCGTCGGACGCAGACGAGGGCTCCGTGATCGACGTGGTACAGAAGGGCTACAAGCTCGGCGACCGCGTGCTGCGGCCGGCAAGGGTGGTGGTCGCGGGCCCGAAGGAGGAGCCGAGTGGCGACGCGGCCTAGGCAGCGCTTGCGCTGCCGACATCAGGTCGTACGGGCTTTGCCCCTGCGGCCGTCTGAAATGACCGGTCGATACGCAACGAACGATCATGGCCACACGCTCTAAGTCACTCTATGACGCCCTCGGCGTCGCGAAGGGCGCGTCGCAGGACGAGATCAAGAAGGCGTACCGCAAGCTCGCCCGCGAGTACCACCCGGACAACAACCCGGGCAACAAGGAGGCCGAGGACCGCTTCAAGGAGGTCCAGGCCGCCTACGACGTCCTCTCCGACCCCGAGAAGCGCAAGCAGTACGACGCCTTCGGGGCGGCCGACGGCCGCGGCGGGATCCGCGACGGCGCCTTCAACTTCGACTTCGCCGATCTCGGCGACCTGTTCGGCGGCTTCGGCGGCCTGGGCGACATCTTCGGCGGCGGCGGTCGGGCGCAGCAGCAGCGGCCCGGCCGCGGCGCGGATCTCGAGGCGCAGGTCAACCTCTCCTTCGAGGACTCGCTGCGCGGTCTCGAGACCCGGATCCCGGTCGACGTCGAGGCCGCGTGCCGCGCCTGCAACGGCACGGGCTCCGAGGCCGGCACGGCGCCGAAGGTGTGCCCGGAGTGCCGGGGCCGCGGCGTGACCGTCGAGAGCCAGGGCCTCTTCGGGCTCTCGCATGCCTGCCCGCGCTGCGGTGGGCGCGGGACGGTGATCGAGGACCCGTGCCGTCGGTGCGGCGGCTCGGGCCGCGAGCGGCGCACGAAGCAGTACACGGTCAAGATCCCCGCCGGCGTCAAGGACGGGACCCGCATTCGCCTGAAGGGCAAGGGCGAGGCGGGTTACAACGGCGGCCCGCCGGGCGACCTGTACGTCGTCACGCGTGTCGGCACGTCGCCGCTGTACGAGCGGCGCGGCTCCGACCTCGTCGTCGACGTGCCGGTCACGTTCGCCGACGCCGCCCTCGGCGCGGAGGTCGAGGTGCCGACGCCCGAGGGTCGCGTCTCGCTCAAGGTGCCCGCCGGCTCGGAGAGCGGCAAGCTGCTCCGGATCAAGGGCCGCGGCGCGCCGAAGCTGAAGGGCGGCGGCAAGGGCGACGTGCTCGCGCGGCTGAAGATCACGGTCCCGAAGAAGCCGAACAAGCAGGAGCGCGAGCTCCTCGAGCAGCTCCAGAAGGTGCAGAGGCCGTGATCGACGACCGGCCCCGCTACATGATCAGCGTCGCCGCCGACCTCGTCGGCATGCATCCGCAGACGCTGCGGATCTACGAGGCCAAGGGCCTCGTCCAGCCGCAGCGCACCGCGGGCAACACGCGGCTCTACTCCGAGGCAGACCTCGAGCGGCTGCGGTTGATCAACCGCCTCACCTCCGAGCTCGGCCTCAACCTCGCGGGCGTCGAGCACGTGCTCCGCCTCGAAGAGCAGCTCCTCCGCCTGCAGCGGCGGTTCGACCACCTCGAGCGGGAGATGCGCGAGCAGATCGCCGACGTGCACCGGCAGTACCGCCGCGAGCTCGTTCCCTACGACCCCGACGCAACTCGACTTCCGGTCAGGAGACCATGGACTTCAACAAGCTGACGCTGAAGTCGCAGGAGGCGATCGCCGCCGCGCAGGAGGACGCGCGCCGCCGCGGCAACCCCGAGATCCACCCCGAACACCTTGTGCTGGCGCTCCTCGACCAGGAGCTGCCACAGACGCTGCTCGGAGAGCGCGCGGCCGAGGTTCGCGCGAAGGCCGAGGCCGACCTCGCGCGCCGGCCGTCGATGCAGGGCGCCGAGAATCTCCAGCCGCGCACATCGAACGCCTTCAGCAAGGTGCTCGACCGGGCCGAGGACGAGATGCGCAAGCTCGAGGACGAATTCGTCTCGACCGAGCACTTGCTGCTGGCGCTCGACGTCGTCCCGCGCGACGCGCTGCTCGCACGCCTCAAGGAGGTGCGCGGCGGCCAGCGCGTCACGTCGCAGGATCCGGAGGGCACGTACCAGGCGCTCGAGAAGTTCGGGCGCGACCTGACCGAGCTCGCCGAGCAGGGCAAGCTCGACCCGGTCATCGGCCGCGACGAGGAGATCCGTCGCGTGATCCAGGTGCTCTCGCGGCGGACGAAGAACAACCCCGTGCTGATCGGTGACCCGGGCGTGGGCAAGACCGCGATCGCCGAGGGCCTCGCGCAGCGCATCGTGGCCGGCGACGTGCCGGAGGGCCTGAAGGGCAAGCGCGTCTGGGCGCTCGACATCGGCGCCCTGCTCGCGGGCTCCAAGTACCGCGGCGAGTTCGAGGAGCGGATCAAGGCCGTCCTCCAGGAGATCAAATCGAGCGAGGGCGAGATCGTCCTCTTCATCGACGAGCTGCACACGATCGTCGGCGCCGGCGCGGCCGAGGGCGCGGTCGACGCGGC
>DASQWH010000072.1:0-6681 GCA_035640335.1 Gaiellaceae bacterium
CGTTTTCGGCAGTGCGCGCACGAAGACGACCCGATCGGGGCGGAACGCCTTGCCGAGCGTCTCGGCGGCGACGCCGCGGATCTGCTCCGCGAGCTCCGGCCCGGCGTCGTGCCCGGGCGCGAGCACGCAGAAGACCCACGCCACCTCGCCTTTCACGTCGTGCGGGATCCCGACCGCCGCGGCTTCGGCCACGGCCGGGTGCGCGACGACGGCAGACTCGATCTCGGCCGGGCCGATCCGCTTCCCGGCCATGTTCAGCGTGTCGTCGGAGCGGCCGTGCAGGAACCAGTAGCCGTCCTCGTCGACCGAGGCCCAGTCGCCGTGCACCCAGACGCCCGGGAAGCGGCTCCAGTAGGTGTCGATGTACCGCTCCGGGTCGCGCCAGAAGCCGCGTGTCATCCCGGGGAACGGCTTGCGGCAAACGAGCTCGCCGACCTCGCCGCGCACCGGGTTGCCCTCGGCGTCGACCACGTCCATCGCCATGCCGAGCGCCGGCCCGCCGAGCGAGCACGGCTTGATCGGGATTGCCGGCGTGGGCGAGAGGAAGCAGGCGCCGACCTCCGTGCCTCCCGAGCAGTTGATGATCGGACAGCGGCCGCCGCCGACCTCCTCGAACAGCCATCGGTACGGGTCCGGGTTCCAGGGCTCGCCGGTGGTCACGATCGTGCGGAGCGAGGAGAGGTCGGTCCGGGGCTCGCCGTGGGGGATCAGCGCGCGGACGAGCGTGGGCGAGATGCCGAGGATCGAGACGCGCTCGGCCTCGAGCAGCCTCCAGAGCCGGTCCTGCGGCCAGTCGGGCGCGCCCTCCGCAAAGACGAGCGTGCAGCCGAGGGCGTGTCCGCCGACCACCGTCCACGGCCCCATGATCCAGCCCATGTCCGTCACGAAGTGGATGACGTCCTCCGGGTGGCCATCCGCCTGGTAGCAGACCTCGCGCGCGATCGAGACGAGGAAGCCGCCCTGCACGTGGAGCACGCCCTTCGGGGTCCCGGTCGTCCCGGAGGTGTACGTGAGCAGGTATGGGTGCTCGGAGTCGACCTCGAGCGCGGGCAGCTCGCCCGGCGAGTCGGCGAGCAGGTCGTCCCAGGGGGCGAGCACGACGTGCTCGACGCTCGGCGCCTCCTTCCGCGCCTGCTCGAGGATCTCGAGCATCGGGACTTCCTTGCCGCGCCGCAGCGACGTCCGGGTCGTGATCGCAACCTTGGCGCCCGAGGCCTGGAGCCGCTGGGCGACCGCCGGCGCCGCGAAGCCGGAGAAGATCGGCACCTGCACCGCCCCGATGTGCGCGCAGGCGTGCGACGCGACAGGCACCTCCTGCGACATGGGCAGGAAGGTCGCGACGCGGTCGCCGGGCTCGACGCCCAGCCGGACGAGCGCCTCGCCGAGCCGCGTCACCTCGTCGGACATCTGCGCGTACGTGAGCGTGCGGCGCGACCCGTCCTCGCCGAGCGAGATCGCGGCCAACGCGTCCGGGCGGCGCTTGGCCCAGCGGTGGACGCAGTTCCAGGCGATGCTGACGCGCCCGTCGACGAACCAGGTCGCCCACTCCGGCCCCTTCGACAGGTCCACGACGCGGCTCCAGGGCTGCGCGAACTCGAGGCCCATGTCCTCGATCGCCGCGGGCCAGAACCACTCTGGGTCCTCGTGCGACCGCCGCACGAGCTCCCAGTAGTCGTCGAAGCCGTGCTTGCGCATCAGGCGAACGACGTTCGCGTGCTCGAGCACGGCCTCGTCGGGGTGCCAGATGAATTCCGTTGCGGCCTTCACCACGTTGACCAGACTAGATAGCGCATGCTAACTTAGTAGCGACTAACCGAAAGGCTCGATGCGCGCGAGGATCTTCGCAGAGGAAAACCGAAAGTGGTGGACACTCGCCGCGGTCGCCTTCGGCCTCTTCATGATCATGCTGGACAACACGGTCGTGTTCGTGGCGCTGTCCGCCATGCAGCGAGACCTCCACATCTCGACCTCGGAGCTCGAGTGGGTCGTGAACGGCTACGCGCTCACGTTCGCGGTCTTGATGCTCACCGGCGGCAAGCTCGCCGACCTGCTCGGACGGCGGCTGATCTTCATCGTCGGCCTGGTCATCTTCACGCTCGCCTCGCTCGCCTGCGGTCTCGCCTGGACCGCGGCGATCCTGATCGGCGCGCGCGTCGTGCAAGGCGTCGGCTCGGCGCTGATGAACCCGGCGACGCTGTCGATCATCACCGCGACCTTCCCGCCTCGGCAGCGCGGTACGGCGATCGGCATCTGGGTCGGCGTCTCGGCGATGGCGCTCGCGATCGGGCCGCTCGTCGGCGGGCTGATCACCGAGCACATCGACTGGAGCTGGATCTTCTTCATCAACGTGCCCGTCGGGATCCTCGCCATCGTCGTTGCCAGGATCGTGATCGACGAGACGCGCGACACGTCTCACGAGCAGCGGCTCGACCTGCCCGGGCTGCTCGTCTCGGGAGTCGCGCTCTTCGCGCTGACCTACGCGTTGATCGAGGCAAACCAGCATGGCTGGACGTCGCCTCTCATCCTCTCCCTCTTCGGCATCGCAGCCGTCGGCCTCGTTGGCTTCGTGCTCCTCGAGCACCGCCAGCGGCTGCCGATGCTCGACCTCTCGCTCTTCCGCAACGCGACCTTCGCCGGCGCGAACGTCGTCATGTTCCTCGTCGCGCTCGCGATGTTCGGCGTCTTCTTCTTCGTCTCGCTCTACATGCAGAACGTGCTCGGCTACTCGCCGACCGAGGCCGGGGCGGCGTTCCTGCCGATGACGATCCTGATCGTCATGCTCGCGCCGATCGCCGGCAGGCTCGCGGACCGAATCGGCTCGCGCTGGCTGATGGGGGTCGGCCTCGTCTTCGTGTCGGTCTCGCTCGTGATCGAGTCGACCTTCGACGCGAGCTCGAGCTTCTGGAACATCCTTCCCGCCATGCTCGTGGGCGGCATGGGCATGGCCTTCGCGATGACGCCGACGGCGGCGGCCGCGATGGGCTCGGTCCCCGTCGACAAGGCCGGCGTGAGCTCCGCCGTGCTGAACAGCATGCGCCAGGTCGGCGGTTCCCTGGGCATCGCGCTGATGGGCGCAATCGTCCTCGCCTCCGTGCACGTGCCCGCCGCGGACCCACGTGCGCGTGGTCAGTTCATCGACGGGTTCCAGAACGCCGTGCTGGTCGCGGCTGCTATCGCGCTCGTGGGCGCGGTCGTCGCGGTGCTCACCGTGCGCAGAGTCCGCCACGAGCCCGAGCAGGCGCCGGTGCTGGAGGCAGCGTGAGCACGCGCCTCCCTGCCGAACAGCGGAAGGCCGCGGTCCTCGACTGCGCCTGCGGGATCTTCTCGAGAGGCTCCTATCACGGGACGACCACGGCAGAGATCGCGCGCAAGGCCGGCGTCACGGAGCCGATCCTCTACCGGCATTTCGACTCGAAGCGCGATCTCTACCTCGCGGTCCTCGACGAGTCATGGCGCCGCCTCCGCGCGCTCTGGGACCAGACCCTCGAGCACGAGGAGGACCCGAAGTACTGGCTCGGCGCCCTCGGCCGCGCGTACTTCGAGGCCGCCGACCCGACGATGCTCTGCGCCGACCTCTGGGTGCAGGCGCTGACGGAGGCGAGCGACGACCCAGAGATCCGCAAGTTCCTCCGCAGGCACATGCGCGAAGTGCACGCGTACGTCGTCGAGATCATTGAGCGCTCCCAGGCAGCGGGCGGCATCCTCCCGGAGCGCGACCCCCGCGCCGAGGCGTGGCTCTTCATCTCCATCGGCCTGATCGGCACGGTAGGCCGCCGCCTGGGCGGCCTCCTCGAAGACGACTTCCCGAAAATCATCGCCGAACGCCGAAAGTGGCTAGCCGGCGTCGACGAGCCCCCGCCGGAAACCAAAGCGACAGGCGTCTAGATCCCTTCTCAGCTAAGAAGCGGGAGCGTCGGGCAGTCCTTCGCCGGCACCTGTGCTTCAAGTCGCCGAAAGTGCGCAGCACTTTCGGCGAATCTGCGGCCCGCAGCCGCAGATAGGAAAAGACCCCCGGCTGCGGCTCCGGGGGTCTTGATCCTGGCGGCGAACTTCCCACCAAATCGGCCCCACATCGAGGGCGACGACCCGGAGGCTCTTGGCTCTGCGGCCCAGCCAACGCCTCCGGGCCCCTACGTCGCCGATCTGTGGCGCGCCCCTTGCGAACTCTGGCCTGGCGTCTGGCCGCGCTGCAAGGTGAACCTCACTATAGAACCGCATTCGGGGGGAGTCAAGTAGCTCGGTCAAGTGATTTTGAAAACGGCCAGTTCACCCCGTTTTTCCCCTTGGACATGACCCTTTTGGGGGATTTCCGAGAGGGGGTGGTTGCAGCGAGGTGAAGTATGCGCTTGACTTCGCAGTGGAGTCCTCGCCCATGACCCGAGCTAGTACACAAACGCCGCTTCACCGCCCCGTGCGCCCGGCCGCCCTTCGGCTCGGCGAGCGCGTTCGGCAGCTGCGCGTGGCCGCGGGCATGACGCAGACGGACCTGGCAGGTGACCGGTTCTCGAAGGAGTACGTCAGCCAGATCGAGCGCGGTAAGACGCGCCCGACCCCGGAGACTGTCACTTGGCTCGCGAATCGCCTCGGCGTCGACGCCGGCTTCCTGGCCAACGGGGTGTCGGTCGACGAGCGCGGCAAGATCGAAGCGACGCTCGCGCGCGCGGAAGCGCTGATCGAGGCGCACCGCTACGAGGAGGCGGCCGCCGAGTACGACAAGACGCGCTCTGCCGTCGAGGGCACGGGCTCGGCCGAGCTGCTCGTCCGCACGCTGTCCGGCGAGGCCTGGGCGCGCATGCAGCAGGGCGAGCTCCAGGCGGCCCTGGATCTCCTCGTGCGCGCGAGAACGCTGAGCGAGGGCCCGAGCTTCTCGGACGTCGACCGGGCCGAGGTCCTGTACCGCCTCGGCGTCTGCCGCTACAAGCTTTCGAGCATTTCCACCGCGCTCGCTCTCTTCAACGAGGCGTATGCACTCGCCGAGGGCTCGGACCTCCCGTGCGACGTGCTCCGCTCGAACATCCTCGCGTACCGCTCGCGGTGCTACCGCCGCCAGCGCGACCTGCACGCCGCGCAGGAGGACGTCGAGCGCGCGCTCGAGCTCGCGCAGTCGCTCGACGATCGCTCGACGATGGCGAACGTCTATGTGCAGGCGTCGCTCGTCGCCGAGCGGCAGGGGCACTGGGTGCTCGCGCGGAACTACGCGGAGCGTGCGAAGGCGCACTACGAGGAGCTCAACGACGATCTCAACGTGGCCGGCCTGCTGAATAACCTGGGCGGCTTGAACCTCATGCTCGGGAAGCCCGAGCAGGCGATCGAGTACCTGAAGTCCTCGTTCTCGACCGCCCTCGACTGCGACGCGAAGGAAGAGGCAGCGCAGGCGACCGGCTCGCTCGCCGCCGTTCATCTCGAGATGAGCGACTACGAGCAGGCCGAGCGCTTCGCGCGCCAGGCCCTCTCGCTTCTGGAAGGCCGGACCGACTTCCTCCACGAGGTCGGCCCGTCCCAGCTCGTGCTCGGACGCGCCCTCATGGAGCAGGGCCGTCTCGACGACGCGGAGGAGATGTTCCGCGCCGCCGACGCGAGCTTCGAACAGCTTTCATCGATTAGCCACCGGGCCGGGGCCTGGATCGCGCTCGGCGATCTCGCCGCGCGTAGGGGGGACGACCGTACAGCAGCACGCTTGTACCGGAACGCCGCTGAGGCGCTCCAGGACGTCAGGTTCTAAGGAAGGAGGTGAACTCTTTGCGACTGAAGCCGATCTTCCTGATCACACTCGTGTGCATCATCGCCCTGGCCCTTCAGGGATGCTTCGATCTCGGCGGAACCCTCGGTGGCATCCTGGGTGACAGCTGGTGGGACGGGCGCTAAGCGCCATCTAGCCTTCTCTCTGCGGCCGCTCGCATGAGCCTCGCGGGCGGCCCCGGCTAGACTGCGGCCTCTCTTGCGCCGGGTCCTCACCGCCGCCGCACTCATCTTCACTGGGGTCCTTCGCTGATGGGCGCTCGCCTGCAGCGTCTTCGCCGCGCGCTCGAGGTGACGCGTGTCGCCCGCGGGCGCAAGCTGCTGCGCATCCTCGGCGAGCTCAGTGTCGTCGGCGAGCGGCCGGCGACGCGCGAGGGCGCGCAGGCGCTCCGGACGACGCTCGAGCAGCTCGGGACGACGTACGTGAAGCTCGGCCAGCTGCTCTCGTCGCGGTCGGACCTGCTTCCGGACGTCTACATCGAGGAGCTGACGAAGCTCGTCGACGAGGTTCCGCCCACGCCGTTCGCCGAGATCGAAGAGATCATCCACCGCGAGCTCGGCGAGGGCGTCTTCGCGCGAGTCGATCCCGCGCCGCTCGCGACCGCGTCGATCGCGCAGATCCACACCGCGCTGACGCGTGATGGACGTGACGTCGTCGTGAAGGTGCGGCGCCCCGGCATCGAGGAGCAGGTGGCGCTCGATCTCGACCTGCTGCGCTCCACCGCGCGAGTCGCGGAGCGGCGGTCCGCTGCGGCGCGGATTCTCCAAGTGGACACGCTGGCCGACGAGGTGGAGTCGCACATCAGGGCGGAGCTCGACTTTCGCGAGGAAGCCGGCAACGCGGAGCTGATCAGCTCGATCATCGAGGACTACGAAGGACTGACCGTGCCCGGCGTCGTGCGCCCGCACGTGACCGAGACGGTGCTCGTGCTCGAGCGGATC
>DASQWH010000073.1:0-23236 GCA_035640335.1 Gaiellaceae bacterium
GCAGATCGACACCGAGTCGTAGGTCGTAACGTGGTGAGCCGCTTCCAACGCCGAAGCGAGGTCGGCGGGGAGCAGCGCACCACGATGCTCGAGCTCTTCTACGACCTCGTGTTCGTCTTCGCGGTCACGCAGGTCTCGCACCTGCTGCTCGAGCCACTCGCGGACGTAGCGCTCGTTCAGACCCGCCGCCTCGGCCAGGTCCGCGGACGAGGAGCGCCCGCGATCGGCCAGCGCGCGGTAGAGGCCGAGCCGGACGCCGACGTAGACGGACGCAACGTCCATCGCTCCGATCGTGGCGCCGAAGAGCCGCTCGACGAGCGCGTCGCGCCGCTCCGAGGCCTCGGTCGCGGCCACTACTCGGCGGTGTCGATCTGGGCCTTCTGCAGCTTGCCCGAGTAGTCGACGTAGATCGACTTCCACTCGGTGAAGAAGTCGAGCGCCGCCTGCCCGGCCTCGCGATGCCCGTTCCCCGTGTCCTTCACGCCACCGAACGGAAGGTGCACCTCGGCGCCGATCGTGCCCGCGTTGATGTAGGTGATGCCTGCCTTGAGGTCGCGCATCGCGCGGAACGCACGGTTGACGTCGCGGGTGAAGATCGAGGACGAGAGGCCGTATTTGATGCCGTTCGAGACGCGGATCGCCTCGTCGACGTCGCTCACTTTGATCACGGCCGTCGTCGGGCCGAAGATCTCCTCCTGGGCGATGCGCATCGCGGGGTCGACCTCGCCGAAGATCGTCGGCCGGTAGTAGAAGCCCTTGTCGAGCCCGTTACCGGAGGCGACCTCGCCACCGGTGAGGAGCTTCGCGCCCTCGTCGCGCCCGATCTCGGTGTACGAGTGGATCTTCTCGAGCGCCGAGCGGTTGATCACCGGCCCGACGTCGGTGTCCTCCTCCCAGCCGACGCCGAGGCGCAGCTGCTCGGCCTCGGCGACGAGGCGCGAGACGAGTTGTTCGTAGACCGCTTCGTGAGCGATGACGCGGCTCGCCGCGGTGCAGCGCTGGCCCGAGGTGCCGAACGCCGACCAGACGATGCCCTCGACGGCAAGGTCGATCTCGGCATCGTCGAGGACGATGATCGCGTTCTTCCCACCCAGCTCGAGGTGGACGTGCTTGAGGCGGTCGGCGGCGGCCTTGGTCACCGCGACGCCGGTCTCGCGCGAGCCGGTGAGCGTGACCACCGGCACGTCCGGGTGGGTGACGATCGCGTTGCCGACCTCTCCCCCGCCGCCGTGCACGACGTTGACGACGCCCCGCGGGACGCCCGCTTCGTCGAGCAGCTCGACGAAGCGCTCGCCGAGTGCCGGAGTGTCGGTCGCCGGCTTGAAGACGACGGTGTTCCCGCAGACGAGCGCGGGCAGGATCTTCCAGGACGGGATCGCGATCGGGAAGTTCCACGGCGTGATCACGCCGACGACGCCGATCGGCTGGCGGATGCTCATATTGAACTTGTCGCGGAGCTCGGAAGGCGTCGTCTGGCCGAACAGGCGGCGGCCCTCGCCGCCCATGTAGTAGGCCATGTCGACGGCCTCTTGTACGTCGCCTCGTGCCTCCGGCAGGACCTTGCCCATCTCGCGGGTCATCAGCTGCGCGAGGTCCTCTTTCTGCTCGCTCAGCAAGTGGCCGAAGCGGAAGAGGATCTCGCCGCGCTTCGGCGCGGGCACGAGGCGCCAGTCCTCGTAGGCCTCCTTCGCGGCGGCGACGGCTCGGTCGACGTCCGCCGCGCCCGACTTCGGGAAGGCGGCGAGCGTGTCGCCGTTCGCGGGGCTCGTGCTCTCGAAGGTCTCGCCGCTCTCGGCGTCGACCCACTCGCCCGCGATGTAGTTCTGGAAGCTCTTTGCGCCGAGGATCGCCACGAGCGCGATTCTAGTCCTGGCCCTCCGGGGCGTCGGCGGGGAGGAACGTGCCGGGCGCTCGCGGTCTGCGACGGTCGCGGGTCTCGCGCTTGCCGCCCGTCTCCCGCGGGCGCGACGTGCGCCGGTCGGGCCCCGTGCGGCGGTCGATGATCACCTCGACGTTCGGGTTGTCCTTGTAGTACTCGACCATCTTGTCGTAGAGCTCTCCGGCGAGCTCCTGTGGGATCACGCAGTAGATCATCCTCTACCGGATTGTAGGCACCCGGGCGCCAGGGACAGGTGCGGTGTCAGACGCCCGGGCATCGCCTGCATTTCTCGAGGAGCAGGTATTTCGTTTCGGTGCGGGACGTGTCCGCCAGGCACGGGCCCTAGAGACGGGCGATCTCGGGCACGACGCGGCCGTCGCGCTCGACGCGCGCGTTCCACGCCGTGAACGACGGTTCGAGCTCGCCGAGCTCGTGGCCCCGGCCGGCCAGCCGGACGGGCTGCGCCGAGTCGGGTAGCACGCGGTACTGGTACCAGGAGATCTCCCACGCGATCGTCACGACGACCTCGGTGTTGAGACCGGAGAGCGGCACGACGCTGACCCGCGGATCGCCGAGGCTCTTCGCGATGCCGCCGACGGTGCGCCGGTACGGGCTCGCGTTGAAGAGGTCCGACGCCTCGACCATCGCCCGCTCCGGGTCGGAGAGCCGGCGGAGAATCGGCTCGGGCGCAACCGTCTCCTCGGGCGCCGAGCGGCGCAATTCGAGGATCGAGGTCAGGCTCAGCTTCTTGCGCGGGCGGTCGTCGGCGACGGTCGGCGTCGTCGGGCTCCCCTCCTTGCGCCAGCCCTGCTCGACGGCGATCTCCTGGCAGAGCGGACAGACGTCGACGAAGTCCTGCCCGTCGGGGGCGTAGCGAATCGGCCGCTCGCCCACGAGGAGCGTCCGCTCGCAGATCGCGCAAATCGGCGCGCTAAGGGTCCGCGAGGCGCGCATGGCCCGCGACTATAGCCAACCCCCTGCGCGAGCTCGACCGGGGCTGCTACCGTCTCATTGTGTTTTACACTGTAAGTCGCTGGCAAATGAGATGAGGCGCCGCGGAATCCCCCACTCCGCGCGCAGCCGTCGCCGGCTCGGCCCGGGACAGTGGCGCGTCCACGCCCGCCTCGAGCGCTTCAGCGAGCCGGCCGTCCTGCTGCTCCTCCGCGACAAGCCGGCCCACGGTTACGAGCTGCTCGAGCAGCTTCCCGAGCTGATGCCCGGCGATCGCGCGGACATGGGGAACCTCTACCGCATCCTCCGCTCCCTCGAGCGCGAGGGCCTCGTCTCGTCGACCTGGGACGACGAAGCGCCCGGCCCGTCGAAGCGCGTCTACGAGCTCACGGAGTCGGGCCGAAAGGTGCTCGACCTCTGGGTCGGCGCCTTCAAGAAGGTCGAGCAGCAGATCTCGAAGTTCACCGCGCGTTACGAGCAAGGGAGGGGGTGAACACATGCACCACGGACGCAGACGATTCGGTCGCCACGGCGTCGGTCACCGCTGGTACGAGCCCGAGCGAGTGCTCGAGCGGCTCGAGGAATACCAGCGCGACCTCGAGCAGGAGCTCGCAGACGTCGCCGACCTCATCAAGCGGCTCAAGGAGTCGCAGCCTCAGACGGCGTCTGTCTAAGGATCCAGGCAGCGGGGGTGGGCTTGTGCCCGCCTCCGCAGCGGGGTCAGCGGCAGATCACCCATCCGCTTGCGAGACAGCGCTGACGAATAGTCGAATCGCTCGAGATCGAGAAAAAGGTCATATGCCGCGGAGGCGGGCTTCGCCCGCCTCCGTTCACGGACGCCGTCGGAGACCACCGCCTTTCGTCGCGGAAAGTGCGCAGCACTTTCCGCGAATCAAACCGTGGCCTCTTCGCGCTCTTTCTTCGTTTCCTCGATCAGCTTCTGGGCAACGTGGCTCGGCACCTCGTCGTAGCGCAGGAACTGCATGTGGTAGTCGCCGCGCCCGCCGGTCATCGAGGTCAGCGCCTGCGCGTACGTGAGCATCTCCGCCATCGGCACCTCGGCCTTGATCTGCGTCATGCCGCCGACCGGCTCCATCCCCTGCAGGCGTCCGCGCCGTGAGTTGAGGTCGCCGTTGACGGAGCCCACGGTGTCGTCCGGAACGGTCACGTCGACCTCCATGATCGGCTCGAGCAGCACCGGATCGGCCTGCTCGTAGGCGTGCTTGAACGCCATCGAGCCGGCGATCTTGAACGCCATCTCCGAGGAGTCGACCGAGTGGTAGGTGCCGTCGACGAGCTGCACGCGCACGCCCTGGACGGGAGCACCCGCGAGCTCGCCCTTCTGCATCGCCTCCTGGATGCCCTTGTCGACCGCGGGCCGGAAGCCCTGCGGGATCACCCCGCCCACGATCTTGTCGACGAACTCGTAGCCGGTGTGACCCTCGATCGGCTCGAGCAGGATGTGGCAGTCGCCGAACTGGCCGCGCCCGCCGGTCTGCTTCTTGTAGCGCCCGTGGCCCTTGGCCTCCTTGCGGATCGTCTCGAGGTACGGCACGCGCGGCTGTCGCAGGTCGACCTCGACGCCGAAGCGCCGCTTCAGGCGCTCGACGGCGACCTCGACGTGCATCTGCGTCATCCCCGAGAGCAGCTGCTCCCCGGTCTGCGGGTCGCGCCGCAGGACGAGCGTGGGATCCTCCTCGCTCAGCCGGCGGAGCGACTGCGCCACTTTCTCCTCGTCGCCCTTGGCCTTCGGCGTGATCGCGAAGCTCATCACCGGCTCGGGGAAGTCGAGGCTCGGCACCTCGACCTCGCGGTCGGCGTCGAGCAGGACATCGCCCGTCATGACGTCCTTCAGCTTGGAGACGGCGCCGATGTCGCCCTCGCCGAACTCCTGCGCCGGCTCGTGGTCCTTGCCCTGGAGGGTCAGCAGCTGGCCAACGCGCTCCTTGCCGTGCGTACGCGGGTTGGCCAGGTTCGAGTCCGAGGCGATCGTGCCGCGCAGGACGCGGAAGACGTTGATCCGCCCCGCGAACGGGTCGGCAACGGTCTTGAAGACGAACGCGGCCGTGCCGTCGCCGTCGACGTTGACGGGCGGGCCCTTCTTCGCAGGCGAGGGCACACCCTCGACGAGCAGGTCGAGCACGGCCGTCGTTCCGAGGTTCTTCGTCGAGACGCCGCACGCGACCGGGAAGAGCTCACCGCGCGTGACCGCGGCCTTGAGCGCCGCGGCGACCTCGTCGGCGCCGAGCTCCTGGCCGTCCAGGTAGCGCTCCATCAGGCTCTCGTCCGTCTCGACGACGGAGTCGAGCAGCTTCTCCCGGTACTCGGCGACCTCGTCGGAGAGCTCGGCAGGAATCTCGCCCGGCGCGCCCTCTCGCTGCCCCTCCGGGCTCGTGTACGTGGTCATGTGCAGGAGATCGACGATGCCGGTCAGCTCGTGCTCCGCGCCGATCGGCATGTGCACCGCCACGCACTGGGTGCCGAGCTGGGAGCGCAGCTGCTCGAGCGTGCGGAAGAAGTCGGCGCGCTCGCGGTCGAGCATGTTCACGAAGACGACGCGCGAAAGGCCGAGCGCATCGGCGCGCTCCCAGTTCCGCGTCGTCTGCACCTCGACGCCCATGACGCCGCTGACGGTGACGAGCGCGCCCTCGACGACGTGGAGCGCCGCGATCGCGTCGCCCTGGAAGCTCGGCTCGCCGGGCGTGTCGATGAGGTTGATCTTGCGGCCCTGCCACTCGAGGTGGCAGAGCGCCGCCGAGATCGACATCTCGCGCTGCTGCTCGTCCTCGTCCCAGTCGGAGATCGTCGTGCCCTGCTCGACCACGCCGAGGCGGTTCGTCGCGCCGGCCTGGAACAGGAGCGCCTCGACGAGCGACGTCTTGCCGGTGCCGCGGTGACCGACGACAGCGACGTTGCGGATCTTGCCGGGCTCGACTGCGGGCATGCGGGGAAATCCTCCTGGCTTCGCGGGTCGGGCCGATCTTAGCGCCGCCCGCTCAGGCGACTGGAGTGGCTACTCGTCGACGCCGCCGCGGCTGCCGGCGCCGGCGAGCCGGGCCTTCAGGCGCAGGATCGCCTTCGTGTGCAGCTGCGAGACGCGCGACTCCGTGACGCCGAGCACCTCGCCGATCTCGCGCAGCGTCAGCTCCTCGTAGTAGTAGAGCGTGACGACGAGCTTCTCGCGCTCGGGGAGGCGCGCGATCGCCTCGCCGAGCGCCTCCTTGAGCTCGGTCTGCGCGAGGGCCGACTGCGGCTCGGGGCCCTGCGTGTCCTCGATCGTGTCGATGAGCGCGACCTGGTCGCCGCCGGAGGACGAGATCGTCCACAGCTCGTCGAGCGCGGCGATCGACGAGCGCGAGATCTCGGTGAGGCTGTCCTCGAGCTCCTCGTCGGTGATGCCGAGCTTCTGCGCGATCTCCTCGTCGGTCGGCGCGCGGTGAAGCTTTGCCTCCAGCTCCGCGATCGCGCGCTCGATGTGCCGCGCGCGGGCTCGGACGGACCGCGGCACCCAGTCCATCGCCCGCAGCTCGTCGATGATCGCGCCCTTGATGCGCGCGATCGCGTACGTCTCGAACTTGACGTCGCGCTCGGGGTCGTAGCGCTCGATGGCGCCGATCAGGCCGAGGAGGCCGTACGAGACGAGGTCGCCCTCCTCGACGTGGGCCGGCAGGCCGCTGCCGAGCCGGCCGGCGACGTATTTGACGAGGGGCGCGTACGTCAGGATCAGGCGATCCCGGATCCCCTTGTCGCGCGACTTGCGGAACTCCAGCCAGAGGGCCTGGGTGTCCTCGACCTGCGCCACGGCGTAGAGAATACGACCCCGGGTCGGATCGTCAGCGAGCGCGGTGGCGAAGCGCCCGGAACGAGAGGCCGAGGAGCCAGAGAGCCATCGCGCCCGCCGCCGCGCCGATGCCCCACACGACGACGTCGAACTCCGCCGAGAACGCGGTGAAGGCGACGCCCGCGAAGACGGCGGCGAGGAGCAGGAAGAGCGCGCCGAGCGCCTGACGCTGGGAGACGGCCACGCGGGCGACTCTAGCGGCGGCCTAGGGAAAGGCGGACTTTCGCGCATAATTGCTTTCCCCCGACAGAGACGATCGGGATTCATGGTCGAAAAGGAGCGGACATGTTCCTCTCTCCACCCGAAATTCAGCATCAAAAGCTGAAAAGCCGCCTCGGGAGTTACGACCGCGACGACGTCGACGAGCTACTGGAGACGATTGCGGCCAGCTACGAACGGGTCTGGCACGACCGCGACGCCGCTCGAGGGCAGATCGCCGAGCTCGAGCGCCGGTTGCGCGACTACGAAGAGCTCGAGCGCCCGCTGCGCGACAGCCTCGTGACGGCGCAGCGCGCCGCCGACGAGGTCAGGGCCGAAGCGGCGCAGCACGCCGAGCGCGTCCTCGCCGACGCGCGCCGAAAGGCCGACGGCATCGTCAAGGAGGCCGAGCGCCGACGCGACGGCATCAACACCGAGATCGAGCGCCTGAAAACCGTCCAGCACGACACCACCGAGCGGTGCCGTGAAGTCCTCGTCCGCGCGCTGGAGACGGTTTCGGGAAAGACGGAGGCGGTAACGACAAGCCCCGACGGGCAACGGAGCCGCCCCCGTGAGACTGCGACGCGCACGTAGCCAAACGGCCATATCGGGACACGATTTACGCGAGGCGCGCCTGCGCTGCGGCGTCGAGTTGCGTGACGTCGCCGCGGATCTCCGCGTGCCTCCGGCCGACCTGCGGGCGATCGAGTGGGACCGGCTGGAACTGCTCCGCAACCCGCGCTACGCGAACTGGCTCGTCCGCAGGTACGAGGACTGGTTCACGCCAGACGGCATGCCACGGCCGGTCCGACCCGAGACGCACCTCGAGGACGGCTGACGGGCTGAGGCCCGCCCCGGGGCCTCGGAAGACCACGAGTACAATCAGTGAGCCGAACCTGTAGGGGCGTAGCTCAACTGGCAGAGCACCGGTCTCCAAAACCGGGGGTTGCAGGTTCGAGTCCTGCCGCCCCTGTAGACGAAAGCCCCGCAAACGCGAGGCTTTCGTTGTCCAGGCTGGAGACGCGGCGTCTACGTCTGCCCGGATTTCTGCCCGAACAGCCGCTCCTCGAGTAGCTCCGCCGCCTCGGGGAACGTCTCGCCAGCGAGCTCGACGTAGATCATCGTCGTCGCGAAGTCGCCGTGGCCGGCCCGCTTCATCATCTTCATCGGCTCCATTCCCCCGGCGGCGCTGTTCGTGATCGACGTGTGCCGGCCGTCGTGGAACGGCCGAACGCGATCGGTGATCCCCGCTTTCGCGAGCGCCGCCCGGAGCGTCGCGGCGTACCGCTTCGGGTCGAGCGTTCGACCGGTGAGCGGGTTGCAGAACACGCGCTCGTCATCACCGCTGTACGCAGTCCGGCCCAGGTGGCCCGCGAGCTCCTCCGCGAGCCGCTTTCCCATGTCGAACGTGCGCCGGCCCCGCTTTGACTTCGGGGTGTCAGGCGCCCCGCGTACCCACGTTTCCCGCACTGTCAACAGCGACCCGTCCGGGTCGGTCAACGCGACGTCCCGCCACCGCAGGCCGAGGATCTCGCCGCGGCGGAGCCCCGCGAGCATGACGGTCAGGAACACGACGCGCGCCTGTTCGCACCACACGCGCTCATCGTCGTCTCTGGCCTCGTCCACGAGCTCTACGAACGCCCGCTCGACGCGCCCGATCTCAACCGGCGAAAGGATGCGCCAGTTGTTGTCCGGGTCCTTCGGCCGATCGACGCTGGCGACGGGATTCGTGCGGGCAAGCCCCGCCTTCGTCGCTGCGTTGAACAGCAGCGACAGCAGGTTCAGATGACGGTTGACCGTTCGCGGGCCGAGCGTCTGGCGCTTCGTCACCTTGTATCGCTCCAGTTGCGGCGCGTCGATCGCGCCCATGTGGAACCGCCCAAGCGTCGGGGTTAGATGGTTCTCGATGATCGAGCGATACCCCTCGAGGGTCGAACGCTTGAGCTCATCCTCTGCGTCGCGCTTATCGATCCACTCGGCCGCGAACGTCTCGAACCGGACAGGCTCGAGCTTGCGCCGCCCCTCCCGCTTGACGTCGACGAGCCGCGCGAGTGACCTAGCACGTTGGACATTTCGCAACAAGTGTAGCGCGGGACTATCTATGACCAGTTATCTCAAGGCACGCTGGGAGCCGGTCCCGCCGACGTTGTGTGCCCAGCTGGCTGGTGAAGTTACGTCCGTACTATCCTCGTGAAGCGGCAACGGCGTCGCCTGAACGGCCACTGCCGTTTCTAGACCGTGACGCTGTAGGCACGCTCTGGCAGCGCCGGCTAGTGACCTAGCACGTTGGACATTTCGCAAACTATGTGGGGTGCGCTTCGGCCGTCGTGGAACGGCCGCATCGGCTTCTCGATCTTCGCTTTCGCCAGCGCGAGCTTGAGCAAAGCGCTGTAGCGCTTCGGGTCGAGCGGCGCGCCGCGCTGCGAGCAGAAGACGCGCTCGTCGTGCAGACCACCCTTGGCCGGGCCGGCGGGGAAGGCCGAGGGTTTCGACCCGCCGCCGGCCCGGGTTGCTTCCCGAGCTGGCTACGAGCGCCGCGACGCCGAATGACCCTCATGATCTTCGCCCGAGGCTGACGACGAGGTTGACCTTGCCCCGCTTCGGCAGCACCGTCCCAGGCTTGGGCTTCTGGGAGATCACGAGGCCCTTCTTGACACTCTTCGCGTAGGCGCGGCGGATCTTCCCGACGCCACAATTGGAGCGCGCGATCATCCGCTTCGCAGCTAGCAATGTCTGTCGCTTAACGTCCTGTACCGTGCAGAAGCCCGGACGGTTGAGGAGCACGGAGACAGTGTTGTCTCCCGCGTTCGCTGTCGCCAGGTCCGGCCTGCCGTCGCCGTTCAGGTCGCCGATCGCGACCGATCGAGGTGCAACTCCGGCTCGGTAGTGGAGGCTTGCTCGGAAGCTGCCGTCGCCCCTGTTGACGAGGACGGATACGGCGTACGCGCCGCGGTTAGCGCCAGTGTCCGCCGTCGCAAGGTCCGGTTTGCCATCGCCGCTGAGATCGCCGATCGCGACCGAGTAGGGGCGGTCTCCGGCTTTGTAGTCGAGCTTGGCCCGGAAGCTGCCGTCGCCCCTGTTAAGCAGCACGGTGACGGTGTCCGCCCCGAGGTTAGAGGTCGCGAGGTCCGGCCTGCCGTCACCGTTCAGGTCGCCGATCGCCACCGTGAGAGGAGTGCGTCCGGTGCCGTAGTCGCGCTTGACCTGGAAGCTGCCGTCGCCGCTGTTGGCGAGCACGGAGATAGTGTCCGCGCCTTGGTTCGCCGTCGCCAGGTCCGGCTTACCGTCGCCGTTCAGGTCGCCAATCACGATGGAGTAAGGGCCGCTTCCGGTCGCGTAGTCGAGCCCGGCCCGGAAGCTGCCGTCCCCCCGGTTGGCGAGCACGGAGACGCTGCCTTCGCCGCGCGCGGTCGCGAGGTCCGGCTTGCCGTCGCCGTTCAGGTCGCCGACTGCGACCGATACGGGGCCGAGGCCGGTTGCGTAGTCGCGGCCGGCCTCGAAGCTGCCGTCCCCGCGGTTGGCGAGCACGGAGACGGTGTCCGCGCCGCTGTTCGCGGTCGCCAGATCGGGTTTGCCGTCGCCGTTCAGGTCGCCGATTGCGACCGATTCGGGAAGGCGTCCGGTTGGGTAGTCGAGCCTGGCCCCGAAGCTGCCGTCGCCGCGGTTGGCGAGCACGGAGACAGTGTTCGCCTCGGGGTTCGCCGTCGCCAGGTCCGGCTTACCGTCGCCGTTGAGGTCACCGATCGCGACAAAGTCGCGGGCACCGCCGGTGGGATAACTCCTCGCGGGAGCGAACGAAGGTGCCGAGGCGGCGGAAAGCGCCGCGACGCCGATCGGGAGGTGGCCGACCGGAATCGGGCCGCTGGACGCGAACGACGGATCAGCGCCCCAGGCCCCGGTCGCCCCCGAGCTGGCGAAGAGCGCCGTGACCCCGAGCGAGACGCCGAGAACCAGCAAGCTTGCGAGTGCGAGGAGCCGCTTCACGAGTGCCTCCTTCCGCGGCTAACGACGAGGTTGACCTTGCCGCCACCGGGAAGCACGGCGCCGAACTTCGGCGACTGGTAGATCACGCGGCCGCTCTTGACCACCGTGGAGTAAGCGCTGCGGATCTTGCCGACGCGGCAGTTGGCGCGCGCGAGAATCCGCTTCGCGACGGACAACGTCTGTCGCCTCACGTCCTGCATGTCGCAGAGGCCGGGCCTGTTGAACAGCACGGAAACCGTGTCCGCGTCGGAGTTCGCGCTCGCTACATCCGGCTTGCGATCGCCGTTCAGGTCGCCGATCGCAATCGTGGCAGTGCCGCGGACGCCCACGATTGCACCAATTGCGTAGTCGAGCTTCGCCAGGAACGTGCCGTCTCCCCTGTTCACAAGTACGGAGACGGTCTTGGCGTTCGCGGTCGCAACGTCCGCCTTGCGGTCGGCGTTGAGATCTCCAATCGCAACCGATTGAGGACCGCGTCCGTTCGGATAGTCGCGCTTCGCCCGGAAGCTGCCATCGCCGCGGTTACGGAGGACCGAGACGGTGTTGTCGTCGCCGTTCGCGGTCGCCAAATCGGCGTGCCCGTCGTCGTTCAGGTCGCCGATCGCGACCGATGTGGAGCCGCGACCGGTTGCGTAGTCGACCTTGGCCCGCAAGCTGGCGTCGCCCCTGTTGAGAAGAACGGAAACGGTGTTCGTGCCGGCGTTGGCGGTAGCCAGGTCCGGCCTGCCGTCGCCGTTCAGGTCGCCAATGGCGACGGACCAAGGAGTGCCTCTGGTCCGGTAGCCGCGCTTGGTGGGGAAGCTGCCGTCGCCTCCATTCAGGAGCACGGAGACGGTGCTGTCTTCGTTCGTGATCGCCAGGTCCGGTTTGACGTCGCCGTTTAGGTCGTCGATCGCGATCGAACTAGGCTTCAGTCCAGCGGCGTAGTCGATTTTGGGCTGGAAGCTGCCGTCTCCCCTGTTCAGGAGAACGGAGAGGGTGTTCGGGCCGGAATTCGGGGTCGCCAGGTCGGGCTCGCCGTCGCCGTTCAGGTCGCCGATCGCAACCGCGGCAGGGAGGCGTCCGGTCGGGTATTCGCGCCTGGCGTTGAAGCCGCCGGCGCCCGTGTTCAGAAACACGGAGACGGTGTTCGCCTCCCAGTTCGCGGTCATCAAGTCCGGCTTGCCGTCGCCGTTCAGGTCGCCGATCGCGACAGCCGTGGGGCTCGTTCGGCTTCCGGCTGCGTAGCTCCTCGCGTGCGCGAACGAAGGGCCCGAGGCGGCGGACACCGCGGCGAGGACCGAACTGCTCAGAACGAGCAAACTTGCAAGCGCAGCGATCTTCTTCATCACCTGAAGCGAATCTGGTTGAAGGGGATGAAGCGAACCCGGCCCTCGCCGCGCACCTGGTACGAGTAGAAGAGGCCCGATGGCTCCAGTTGCGCGTGCGGCGAGGGCGGGCATGCACACCCGGTCGTCGGGGGTGGTGTCCTGAAGATTGTCTGGCGTCCATCCGCGAGCCGGAGCACGTGCACAGTTCGGCCCCGCGTGTACACGAGGAGCCCGCGCTCGACATCGGCGAGAGTCGCGCCCGCGGGCGCGGGCCTCGCTCTTTCGTCACCCGAGAGGAGGTCGTAGACACGCCAGGTGAGACGACCTGATCGCTGGAGTACGACCAGCTCGGACGCATCGAGCACCGCGCCGCGCACCTCTTTGGGGCCGAAGGGGAAAGCACGTACGAGGCTGCCGTCCGCTCGGCGGAGCTCGAGCGACCCGTCGGCATGCTGGACGAGGATGCGACCGGCCGCGACCGCGAGCACGCTGGCCTCATCCGGGGTGGCGAGCATGAGCCTCCGTCGCCGGCCGATGATCCGCCAGATCTTCTCGTCGTAGATGTGAATGCCGGGGGGAGTTCCCTCCGGGCAAGAGCCGCCTTCGGGAGTCGACTCACAGGCCGACCAGGTGTTGAAGACGAGCAGCGGGCCGTCACCGTGGACGTTGCCGACCCACGTGCCGACGAAGTTGTGCGTGTTCCGGTCCATCATCTCGGTCAGCTGCGTTGTCGCGCGTGGCCTTGTGATCGCCGCCGTCACGAGCCAGGCCTGTTGGAAGTTGCCACCGGAAAACGGCACCCACGCGAGCCGTCGACCAGCGATTCCCGCTTCCCAGACTCCCTCGCCCGTCGATGCTCCGTAGCACCTGCGCTCGCGTCGCCTCGCCATCGAGACGACCCGTCGGCGCACCGGGTTCCAGGCGTAGAGCCGATACTCGTTCGCGCCGCACACCGTCGCCACGGCGGCGAACGACCCGTCAGCGGCGAGCCCCATCACGGGAGGCGTTCGCAGCGTCCGTACGCCGTTTGATTCCGAAGTCGGTTGCGCAACAGTCGCGCCGAGCAGAGCGACTGCGGCCGCGCACATGAGCGCGACGAGATAACGCAGCTTCTTCACGACCGCCTCCTTCCGCGGCTGACGAGGAGGTCGACCTTGCTACCGCCCGGGAGCACTGCGCCAAACTTCGGCCTCTGCGAGATGACGCGGCCCCGCCTGGCCGTCGAGTAGACGCGGCGGATCTTGCCCACACGGCAGTTGGCGAAGGCGAGGGTCTTCTTCGCGGCCGCCAATTCCTGTCGCTTGACGTCCTGCACAGTGCAAAGACCCGGCGTGTTGAGAAGGACGGAGACCGAGTTCGCGGAGCCGTTCGCAGTCGCCAGATCACGCCTGCGGTCGCCGTTCAGGTCCCCGATCGCGACGGACACGGGGTAGGCCCCGGTGGGGTAGTCGACGTGTCTGCGGAAGCTGCCGTCTCCCCGGTTAACGAACACCTTGATGCCCGCGGTTACCAACTCCGGCTTGCCGTCGCCTGTCAGGTCGCCGATCGCGACCTGACCTAGGCCGCCTGTGAGTCGATAGAGCTTCCCGAGGAAGCGGCCGTTGCCCCTATTGAGGAGTACGTAGACCGTGTGTCCGAACTCCTTGTCCGAGCTCACAGTGACAAGCTCCGGCTTGGAGTCGCCGTTCAGGTCCCCGATCGCGACGGATGACGGTCGCGGTGGGACCCAGTAATCGCGCCCAGGCCCCAAGCTCCCGTCACCCTTATTGAGAAGCACGGACACGGTGTTCCACTCGGAGCTGGCAGCTGCGACGTCCGGCATGCCGTCTCCATTCACATCGCCGACTGCCACCGCGATGGTGGTGGGGTGCGGTGTTCGGTACTCGCGCGCGGCACGGAAGCTGCCGTCGCCATTGTTCAGAAGCACGAAGACCGTCGAGTCGCTTCTGGTCGACGTGGCCAAGTCCGGCTTGTCGTCGCCGTTGAGGTCGTCGATCGCGACCGATGCAGGGCTCGGCGCGACGCGGTAGTCGCGTCCGGGCTGGAAGCTGCCGTCGCCACTACCGAGAAGGACGGACACGGTGCCCGCGTCCACGTTCGCGGTCACGAGATCCGACTTGTCGTCGCCGTTCAGATCCCGGATCGCGACTGATTCGGGGCTGCGCCCGGTTTCGAATCTCCGCCCTGTCGCGAAACGCCCATCGCCACGGTTCAGAAGTACGACTACGTTGCTCGCCGCCCGGTTCGAGACCGCCAGATCAGGCTGGTCGTCGCCGTCCAGGTCGCCGATTGCGACAGCCGTGGGGCTCGTTCGGTTTCCGGTTGCGTAGCTCCTCGCTGGGGCGAAGGAAGGTGCCGACGCCGCAGACAGCGACGCGACGCCAAGCATCAGCGCAACGGCGACGGACGTGAGAACGACAGCGAACCTAGAGGTGCGAAACGCGCTGAACCTCGCGTCGAATCTTCGATCCGTACTGCGCGTCACTAGCTTGCTCGTTCCGAACAGCATGACTCCCACCGTCCTGGACGTCTAGCGTGCTCGTTGATCGAGTATGAGCGTGAGAACGACGCCGATCCATGGACGCGAGATGGGCGATCGATGGAATGTCGCTCGCGGTAGCTCGCACGGTATGGAAGTAGCTCGCGCCCGAACTTCTGCCCAAACTTCTGCCCACCTGAGCCGACTGAGCATGATTGAGCCGAGCGAGCGGCACGGGAACCCGCCTAGCCAAGCGGAGCGAGCTTCTGCGTCAGAACTCCAAAACCGGGGGTTGCAGGTTCGAGTCCTGCCGCCCCTGATGACGAAAGCCCCGCACACGAACGGCAGGCATACGCGCGTGAGTGGCATCTGCCTCTTCCACTCCAGCTATGTCACTACGCCAGATGGAGAGTCGTGGCGCGCAGAAGCAAAGCTCATTCCGAACCCTCACGCCCGCTTCGAACTTCCGCAATGGATTCCGGAGGCGCTTGCAACCTACGGATCGCAACAGGATCCGGCGGAGCCAGATCAGGAAAGCTGAAGCAGCGCACGCACCTTTAGCGCCGGATGGCCCTAGCCCCCGACCTTGATGATCGGGCAGTTGAGCCTCGTTGCCGTCGCCCGCTCGGTGAGCTCGCCCTTCTTCTCGAGCTGATCGATCTGCGTGTCGCTCTTGATCAGGACCGGCGTCGCGCTCGGCTTCCACGTCAGGAGCATCTCCTTCCAGATCGGCGAATACGTCGGCTCGCCCGGCTCGGAGGCGAAGACGGCGAGCTGTCCGGACGCCGCTCGCCCCTCGACGAGGTAGAGCTCGGGAGACGACGCCAGTGGCACCGCCTTGAGCACCGGGGCGAAGTTGACGTGCATCATCCTGGCTTCCCGCTCGGTTCGAGACGTCCGTGTTCAGGTACGTGTCCTTCTGGCCGTCGTAGTAGCCCTCGAACGGCTTGCGGCTGATCGTCCTCGACCGGCCCATCCTCGGCCCGCTCTTCGAAGCCGAGGCGTACGCGGCGGCAGCCGAGGCGAGGACGACGAGGGTCAGCAGGCCGAACACCAACGATCTGCGATGGGACTTCAACATCGTGACCTCCTCGAGTGGGGTCTCCGCTCGGAAACGGACTCGAGCGGCCTCACCGAGGATCACGCCGCGGCACGGCTTGCGGCATCGCCCGTCCGAACGATCGGACGGCCGAGTCGAGCCGCTATTCGGACGACCAGTGACTAGCGGGTCGCCGCGTCCTTCGTCTCGTCCTCGACCGCGGACTCCTGCGCCTGGTCGCCATTCCTCGGAGGTGGGATCCGCTGATCCGCTGCGCCTGCTACCTCGTCGACGCGCGCTGCAAGCTCACGGATGTCGTCGACAAGCCGGGTGCGCTCCTCTCGGATCGCCTCGGTGTCGGCACTGAGCTCGCGCATGCGCGCTTCCGCCTCAGCCCGAAGCGCAGCGATCTCTTCGTCGGTCTGCTGGCGATGCTCGCGGGCCTCCTTTTGCGCCTGCGCCACGGTCGCCTCTGCCTCGGCCTTCGCCTTGGCAAGCAGCTCCTTCGCCTTGCCCTCGGCGCGAGCCACGCTCGCTTCCGCATCCTCGCGAGCCGCAAGAGTGATGTCCTCGGCCGTCTCGCCTGCCCGCTCGAGAACGCCTTTGGTCCGTTCGCCGATGTCCGCGAGCGCATGCCGGATCACTGCTTGCGGTGAGCGTGTCGCCTCGAGCTCGGCGACGACGCCCTGAACCCGGCTCACATAGGCGTCGACGGCATCGCGGTCGTACCCGCGAACCGATATCGGGAACGAGACGTCGCGGATTTCAGCCGCGCGGTCTGGGCGCTCGGACGGACCCTCGCCCTCGGAGGCGGGTGGGCTGCCGTCGACCTGGCTGGACTCCAGGGGCTCACCGCCGGCCACTGGACGAGTATGACTCGAAATCGAGAAGCTTGTCGCCCGATTCGACTGCTCAGGCAGGAGAGCCGTCACGGCCCGCGGCGCGTGAAGCAGCTTGCCGCAGTCGGGCGGCGACGTCGCGGAGCTCGCGAACCAGCTCACCGCGCTCGGCCCAGACGGCATCGGTGTCGGCGCGCAGCTTCCGGACCCACGCGTCTGCCTCCTCGCGCAGGGCGGCGATCTCGACCTGTGCCCGCTCCCGCTCCTCAGCGGCCTCCTGGCGAGACGTGGCGAGAATCTCCTCCGCCTCGGCCCTCGACCTCGCGGCGTGCTGATCTGCCTCAGCCTTCGAACGATCGGCTTCAGCGCCGGCGTGGACGACCACGTTCGCCGCTTCGGCTCTCGCCGTCGCAATCATCTCGTCCGCGTGCTGCTGTGCCGTCGTGGTGATCTTCTCCGCCTCTGCTTTCGCGCCCTCGAGCATGCCGCTCCGCTCGCCCTCGGCACGCTCGAGCGCTCGTTTGATAGCAGCTTCGGGCGAACGCGTTGCTTCGAGCTCGGCGATCGCCCGATTCGCCTGTCGGACGTACGCATCGACCGCGCGCTGGTCGTAGCCGCGACGGGCGACTGGGAACCGCACGTTGCGGATCTCGGACGGCGTCCGGCGGCGCTGACTCGGCACGACCAAATCCTAGGTGCGAGGCAGCCGTCGCGGTCTCGCAGGCGTCTTGGCGCGGCAGCCATCAACTCAGCCGCGATCGACGAACGCGACGATCTTCGCCACGTCCGGCGAGTAGCCGTCGTTCGCGTCGACGTCGATCGACGGCGCGGCGATCGAAAGGCGGTCGAACGAGTCGTATGCCTGCTGCCAGTCGTGGAGCTCCGTGCCGATGATCGTGCCGTGCGCCTCCCGGCCGCCCGCGGCGAGGCGGCGCTGGTACCGCTCGTACGCGACCTCGGCCTGGACGTGGCATTGGACGATTCTCAGGTGGGCGAGCTCCGCCAGCGGTTCCAGCCCTTGCCGCCAGAGCGGGTCCTGGAACGCGGCCTCGGCGACGACCGTCACGCCGCCCGCGAGCAGGAGGCGCAGGACGCCGAAGAAGAGCGGCAGCGTCCGCTGCGTCAATGGGTCGCCCGCGGCGGCCTCGAACTCGCGGCCGTGCGCGTGCACCATGCCCTCCTTGATCTCGTCGCGGCAGACCGCCGGGCACGGGATCGCCTCGGCGAGGGCGTGAGCGAGGCTCGTCTTGCCCGACCCCGGAGGACCGCTGACGACGACCAGCGTCGGCTTGCCGGCCACGCCGTTACTTCTTCTTGTTCTTCTGCTTCTGCTGCCCCGGCGGGCCCGTGTGCTCGTGGTTGCGGTCGCCGTGGCCCCAGCCGGGGCGTGACTCGCGTCCCCTCCCGCGATCGTCATCAGACCGCGCGACGGGCGGCGGGGGCGGTGGCGGAGCGGGAGGCGGCGGCTGCGGGGGCGGCGGAGCAGGTGGAGGCGGCGGAGCTGGTGCGACAGGCGGCGGCGGAGCTGGTGCGACAGGCGGCGGTGGAGCAGGCCTCGGCGCGGGCCGCCTGGGCTTCGGCGCCGGCTGCCGCGGCGCTACAACCGCGATCGGCCGGGCCGACCGAACGCCGGTTCGCCAAGGTGGCGTCCGCGCGACGACGACCTCAGTGCGCGCGTGCCGCACCTCGACCGCGACTCCCCGCGCGCGCGGCCGAGGAGCCGCCCGCGGGCGCGTGACATGGCCGTGGACGACCGGCAGTCGCGCGAACGGATTGACCAGCGTGCCGGGCACGCGGAAGCCGGCCGACGGCGCGGAGACACGAAGCACCGTCGTCGCGGCACGCGGCTCCATCGCGGCACGCCACAGGTAGCCCGACGCCATCGCAGCGGCGACCAGCGACCCCAGGCGAAGCGCGTTCGCCGAAATCACGCGGTGAGTATGCGCGGCGCGTCAGACGACGCCTGCCGGCCTGTGGGTTGGTGTTCCCCTAGCCGCCGGACGAGCCGAGCACGATCAGGACGAGGACCGAGTCGACGATCGCCCCCCACATCGCCCACTTCCGCTGCGACTTGCGGAAGCTCTCGGGGCTTTCGTAGCGGCGCTTTTCCCACGCCCAGCGATTGCCGTTCAGCCCGAGCATGACCCACTCGTACAAGCCGTAGATTGGAACGAAGGTCAGGAACGAGCGCCAGACTCCGTGGCCGATCCCCCAGATCGGGCCGAGCAGGAACGCACCCCAGTTCCACTTCTTGAGCTCGTTCTCGACGGCGGCGTCGTCGCCCACCGGCTGAGCAGGTTCAACCGGCGTCACGGGTGCAACTGCTGCCGAGCCGTTCGGCTGCGGCGCCCGCTCCGTTCGGGGCACGGCCACGCCCTGGCCTTCGAGCGCGCGATCGACCCTGCGGAACAGCTCTTCCTTGTCGAACCTGAAGCGCTCGTCTCTGATCTCGAAGGCCTGGCGGCGCGTCAAGGAGGCGAGAGACTCCGGAAGCTCCGCCGTCGGCGGCATCTTCGCGCCCTCGACCAGGACCGGAATGACCCGGATGTCTCGACTGAGCGCGGTCTCGAGCTCGTAGCGCATGAAGTCGTCCTCGTCGGCCGACCGGCGCTTCAGCTCCGCCAGCCAATCCTTTCCGATCATCGCGAGCACGAGATCCGCCGAGCCGACGGCGTTCTCGATCGCCCTCGCCCAGTCGAGGCCGGGCTCGATCGCGTCGACGTCCATGAAGACCTGGTCCTCGCCGTAGCGCTCGCCGAGCCATTCGCAGAGGCGACTCGCGTTGCTCGACGTATCGCCGCGTCGGTAGTTGATGAAGATGCGTGCCACGGCAACCTCCTCACGTCGTTCCGAGAACGGTGCCGCAGTCTCCGTCACCCTCAGGACGACCTAAGCGTAATTCTTCTTCCGGGTGGTCAGGCGGCGGATGCTTGGCTGCCGAGCGAGACGCGGTTCTTGCCTTCGGCCTTCGCCTGATAGAGCGCGGCGTCGGCGGCGCGGAGCAACTCGTCTCCGGACTGCTCCGGGCTCAGCTGAGCGACGCCGAAGCTCGCCGTCACGCGCTGGGCGGGGGCTTCTCCGAGCGAGATCTCGTGCGCCTCGAGCGAGCGGCGCAGACGGTCGGCCCCGGCCTCCGCCCCGTTGAGGTCGGTCTCGGGCAGGAGCAGCGCGAACTCCTCACCGCCCAGGCGCCCGGCGACGTCGACGTCGCGGACGTGGTCGCGGATGATGTCCGCGAAGCCGATGAGCACCTGGTCGCCGGCATGGTGGCCGAAGCGGTCGTTGATCGGCTTGAAGTCGTCGAGATCGGCGAGGACGACACAGAGCGGCCCACCGAGCCGCCGCGCGCGGACGATCTCCGCCTCGAGCGCGGCGAGGAAGCGGCGCCGGTTGACGAGCCCGGTCAGCTCGTCGGTGATCGCCTGGCGCTGGACGATGTCGTGCAGGCGGGCATTCTCGAGCGCGATCGCCGCCTGCGAGGCGAGCCACTCGGCGAGCTTGCGGGTCTCGCCCGAGAAGCCGCCGGCCGGCGGGTAGAGGACAAGCGTCGTCTGGCCGGTCTCGTCTCCCGCCGAGAGGTCGAACTCGAGCGCGGAGCGCGGGTTGCCGACCTCGCCGACCCAGCCCACTTCCCTCCCTTCGTGGACGAGCTGGCCACCGCGCGCGCCCGTCGCCTCGGCGATCACGTTGAGGATCACGGGCAGCAGCGCGCGCGGGTTGTGAGTCGCCGCGAGCGCGTCACCGACGAGCGCCAGCGCCTCCCGCGCATCGCGGCGGCCGGCGACCGCAGAGCGCCGGCGGTCACGCGCGTGCCGGCGCAACGGGAGCTTCGGGAGCTCCGTCGCGCGCAGGGTCCAGAAGAGGAGTGCGAGAGTCGTGAGCGTCGCCAGGACGGCGAGCGCGACGAGCGTCCAGCGCACACCGCAGCCGGGCGGGCTAGCCCGACTGTTCCTCCGCGATCTCCTCGGCCTCGCCGAACTTGTCGACTACGAGATAGCCGTCGCGCTCCTCGACAACGGTCTCGATTCCGGGCGTGTTGTGCCCGTACAGGATGACGAAGCGGTCCCCTTGCGAGTGAACCTCCTCGAACTCGGCGAGCGTGATCGTCAGCACGCCGTCGCAGTCGTCCCGGCCGCATTCACAGAGCACTTCGAGTCGCGCCTCGGATCCGTTGCTCACCTCCTCCTCTGCATGCTGGAGCTCGCGGTTCGCCGCGCGCATGACCGTCTCGTTCTTCGCGATCCGATCGTTTCGTGCGTCCATGGCGGCGAGTTTACGCGCGATCACGCTGCGCCGGACCTCCTGCCGAGCGCGGGCAGCCAGGCATACGGGAAGAGCCGCGGCGTTCGGGCCGCGTACGCGCGGTACTCGGGGAACTCGTCCGTCAGGGCGCGCTCTTCGAGCCGCATGCGGATCGACTGCGCCGCCCAGAAGCCGAGCCCCAGGACCGCATTCCTCCCCGTCGGCGCGGCGAGGACGAGCCCCGCGACGGCGCCGAGCTCGCCGAGGTACACCGGATGGCGGACGAGGCCGTACGGGCCTCTCGTCACGAGACCGCGTGCTTCGGGGAGGACTCCGAAGCAGCGACCTAGGGTCATGACTGAGGCGAACAGCCAGCCGCAGGCGACGAGTGCCAGGACCTCGCCCGCCAGCACGAGCGGCATTCCAACCTCGCCGCTCGGTTGCCTGAGGGCGACGAGCGTGCCGATCGCGGCCGCACAAGCGATGAACGCGACCGGGTCGCGAGAGGGCCGCCGCGAGGGACGCCGCACGAGCACGAAGACGCTGAAGGCGCCGACGATTCCTGTCTTGAGGATCGTGTACGCGGCGACGACGATCGCGCGGAAGCTCGTCTCCGCGAGGGCGGTGCCGCAGGCCTCGACCGCCTGCAGCGAGGTCGCCGCTGCGAGCAGCACGAAGATCGCAGTGACGAGGATCCGGCTCATGAGCCCAGCGTGTTCAGGAACGAGAAGACCGCCGGGCCGAGCAGGATCAGGAACATCGACGGGAAGATGAGGAAGACGAGGGGGAACAGGATCTTGATCGGGGCCTTCTGCGCCCGCTCCTCCGCTGACTGGCGCCGACGCTTGCGCATCTCGGTCGCCAGGTCGCGCATGATCTTGCCGATCGAGACGCCGAGGGTCTCGCCCTGGAGCACCGAGCGCACGAAGGAGCGCATGAGCGGCGTGTCGCAGCGGACGAGCATGTTGCCGAGGGCCTCGTTCGTCGTCAGCCCCATCGACTGCTGCTGCAGCGTCAGGCGGAGCTCGTCTGCGAGCGGCCCGTGGGCATGCTCGGCCGCCAGCTGGAGCGAGCCGTTGAAGCCGAGGCCCGCCTCGACCGTGACGACGAGCTGGTCGATGAGCTCGGGGAGCTCGTAGTCGATCTGCAGGAAACGGCGCTGGGTCCGTCTGCGCACGACCGACATCGGCGCCATCCAGCCGACGAGCACCGCGCACACGAGCCCGAGGACTGACAACGCGGCGGGATAGCCGGCGGCGGACGCCGACCAGAGCCAGACGACCGGGACCGAGACTGCGGCCAGAACCCGGTAGCCCATGAACTTCCGCGGAGTGGTCGTGTACATGCCCGCCGCGGTCAGCAGCTCGCGGAGCTTCGTCTCGCGAATGCCGCCCATGCGTCCGCCGAAGATCCTCCCGAGCTGGTTGGCGAGGTCGTCGACGAGCGGCCGCAGCCCACGACGCGCAGATTCCTCCCCCTTCGGGACGGCGAACCCGTACGACTGGATATTCGACAGCGTCTCGGTCGACCGGAGCCGCCCCATCGCGGTCGCACGCGCGAACAAGGCGACCGCCGCTCCGATCAGAACGAGGCCGAGCAGAAGCATCAGTGTCATAGCGGCACCCTCATAGGTCGATGTTCACGATCCGCTTGATGACGAGAGAGCCCGCGACCAGCATGACCGCGGCGCCCACGAGCAGCACCTGCCCGAACGTCTCGTGGAAGAGCGGCGCCATGTAGTGGGGATTGAGCGCGCTCAGCACGGCGAGCAGCGCGATCGGGAGGATCGTGACAACCCACCGCGACATGCGGCCCTGGGCCGTCAGCGTCCGCACCATCCGCCGTAGCTCGAAGCGCTCGCGGATGGTCTCGGTCACCCGGTCGAGGACCTCGGCCATGTTGCCGCCGGTCTGCCGCTGCAGCGCTGCGACGAGCCCGACCTGCTCGAGGTCCCGGTTCTGCATCCGGCGCACGACCACGTCGAGCGCATCCTCGAGCGGAACGCCGAGCTGCTCGTCCGCGATCACGCGGCGGAACTCGCTTCGGGAGGGCTCAGCCGCGTCGTCGACGACGACCGAAAGGGCGCCGACGAAGCTGTGTCCGGCGCGCAGCGCCGAAGCGAGCACCTGCAGATTGTCCGGCAGCTGCTCGGCGAAGTTGCTCCGCACGCGCTCGACCTTGCGCCGGATCATCCCGATCACGAAGAGCGGAACGCCTAGGCCGAGCACCGAGAAGAGCACCGAGCCGAGCATCACGCCGAGCAGCCACATCGCGAAGAGCGTCCCGACGACCGTCCAGAGGACGAGGTGGATGGCGGGCATCCGCACCTGCGCGAGCTCGAGCGCCTCGAGCACGCGGGCCCACCAGCGCGTCGACTGGAGCGAGCGCTCGGCGCTGACGAGGACGCGGTCGCTGAGCGCCGCCGAGCGCTTCGCGCCCGGCGAGCCGATCTGCACGGAGACGAACTCGGCGAC
>DASQWH010000074.1:0-6761 GCA_035640335.1 Gaiellaceae bacterium
ACGAGCCGGGCTACCAGCTCGTTCCGATGCGGTGACCGTCGCGCTCGAGCACATCTACGGGCGGCGCGCCGTGCGTGAGGCGCTGCGCGGCCCGCGCGAGGTCCGCGAGCTGTGGGCGAGCGAGCGGGCGCTGAAGGCCGAGCCATGGCTGCGCGAGCCGGGTCCTGGCGTCAGACGCCAGACAATGGCCGAGAGGGAGCTGTCCGAGCTCGCCGGGACGCGCGACCACCAGGGAGTCGTCGCCGCGGTTGAGCCGTTTCGGTACGCCGACGCACGCGAGCTCGCGGCTGCGGAAAACCCGTTACTGGTGTGTCTCGACCAGGTCACGGACCCCCACAACCTGGGCGCTGTCGCGCGCACCGCGGACGGGGCCGGAGCGACCGGGATCGTCGTGCCGGCCCACGGCGCTGCGCGTGTCACGCCTGCGGTGTGCCGCGCGTCTGCCGGCGCTGTCGAGCACGTCCGCCTCGCGGTCGTTCCGAACCTCGCTCGGTTCCTGAGCGAAGTGAAGCGCCCGGACCTCTGGGTCTACGGCGCGGCGGGCGGCGACGGGTCGCCGCTGTGGTCGACTGACCTGACGGGCGGCGTCGCGTTCGTCTTCGGCGCCGAGGGGAGGGGGCTGCGGCCGCTGGTTCGCCGGACGTGCGACGCGCTCGTTTCGATTCCGCTCTCCGGACGCGTGGAGTCGTTGAACGTCAGCGTCGCCGCCGGGGTGCTGTTGTACGAGGCGCGGAGGCAGCGGGGTGGCTGAGCCGGCGCGTAGCGCCTGTCCGCGTAGCGGACCGGGGGAGGGGGCTCGGGGGAACCGGGAGGTTCCCCCGGTACAAGGGATAGCCGACGTCGCAAGGCTGCGGCTACGCGATGGCTGAGCCGACCTTCTACCTTTTCGACGGGTACAACCTTCTGCACACGGGCGGCTTCGAGGACGCGCGCGACCTGACGGACAAGCTCGCGAGCTTCGTTGCCGAGAAGGGCGTCCGCGGTGTCTTGGTCTTCGACGGGCGCGGCCAGGACCTCGCCTACGGGCCGCTGGAGGTGCGGTTCGCCGAGCACGCCGACGACCTGCTCGAACGCCTGGCGGCGGAGCACCGCGGCCGCGACCGTGTCTGCCTCGTCTCGTCGGACTCGGCCGTACGCGGCACGTCCGGGCAGGAGGTGGCCAAGCTGAGCTCGGCGACGTTCATTCGCGACTTCTCGCTCTCGCAGCACGACGAGAGCAGGCCGATGCGCGTGGAGGACAAGCTCGACCCGGAGACGCGTGAGCGGATGGAGCAGCTACGGCGCGGCGAAACATAGTAGGACCGGCGCAAGGTCCATAACAAGAGGGTCCCTTGCAAGAACCTTGTAATTCTTTGCGAACCTTGCTATTTTGACCTCGAGTCCAGGGTGAGAGTTCACCCTGTACCCCTTCAGACATGGCCGCCGCCCGCCCCGCCCCGGCAGTCCGCCAAGCCCAGAGGGCTCAGCGCGAGCTCGAGGATTTGCAGCTCGTGCTCAAGGCTCGGAACGGCGACCAGGAAGCGCTCGACCATCTCATCCGTCGCTACACCGGGTTCGTCCGACTCAAGGCGAGCTCGTACTTCCTCGCCGGCGGCGACGCCGAGGATCTCGTCCAGGAGGGCCTGATCGGCCTCTACAAGGCCGTGCGGGACTTCCGCTCGGACAAGAAGACGTCGTTCCGCTCGTTCGCCGAGCTCTGCGTGACCCGGCAGATCATTACCGCGATCAAGACGGCGACGCGCTACAAGCATGCGCCGCTGAACACGTACGTCTCGTTCAGCCACACGCCGGCGGGCCAGGACCCGGAAGGGGAGTGCACGCTCGGCGACGCGCTGCCTGGCCCGAGCGTCAACGACCCGTCCGTCGTCGTCATCTCCACCGAGGAGCTGCAGAGCCTCGTCTTCACGCTCGGCACCGGCCTGTCGAAGCTCGAGTCCGACGCGCTGCGGCTGTACCTCGAGGGCTCGTCCTACGAAGAGATGGCCGAGGAGCTCCGGTGCGACACGAAGACGATCGACAACGCCCTGCAGCGGGTCAAGCGCAAGATCCAGACCCACCAGCGCTCGCGCCAGGTTCTGAGCTAGCCGCGGCTACCATCTGCAGTGCGTGCCGGAGTAGCTCAGCTGGTAGAGCAACGCTCTTGTAAAGCGTAGGCCGTCGGTTCGAGTCCGACCTCCGGCTTCTCACCGCGATTCGATCCGCGGGCACCGGGTAGCTCGTAGGCGATGTCGTACGGGCTGCTCCTGTTGCGCGTCTTCGTCGGCGCGTCGTTCTTCGGGCACGGCACGCAGAAGCTCTTCGGCTGGTTCGGCGGCTATGGCCCGCAGGGGACGGGCGGCTTCTTCACGTCCCAGGGGTATCGCTCGGGCGTCACGATGGCGGTGCTCGCCGGCCTCGCCGAGGCGTGCGGCGGCACGCTCCTCGCGCTCGGGCTGCTGACGCCCGTCGCCTGCGCCGCGATCGCCGTCGTGATGCTGAACGCGATCTTCGCGGTCACGTTGAAGCGGGCGTTCATGCTCGGGTCGGAGCTCGAGCTGACGTACCTCGTCGCCGTCGTGTCGCTCGCTGCGATCGGCCCGGGGCGCTTCTCGCTCGACCGGGCGTTGGGCTGGGACGACACGCTCTCCGGCATCGAGTGGGGCATCGGTGCGCTGGTCGCCGCCGCCGTCGTCTCGTTCGTGACGTTGACGTTCTTCCACACGAAACCTGCGGAGCAGGCCGAGTAGCTACGATGCGTCCGGCGCCTGTGGGCGCCACCTTATGACGGATCGCTGACCGAATAGACGAGTTCCTTCCGCGGAGCCGCGCGGCTCCGCCTTCGGTCAGGAGGTCCCTCCGATGCGAAACCACGGCGGCACGCTTGCCGCAAACGAGATCACGATTCATCGAGGCGCGGACGCGATCCTCGAGCGCGTCTCGCTGGCGGTCACGCCCCGCAGCCGCATCGGCATCGTCGGGGCGAACGGCCGCGGCAAGACGACGCTGCTGCGCGCGCTCGCCGGCCTCGAGCCGCTCGACGGCGGCTCGGTCTCGCGGAATCCGCCGAGCCTGCGCGTCGGCTACCTGCCACAGGAGCGCGAGCTCGACCCGGGCGAGACGCTGCTCAGGTACCTCGCGCGCCGCACCGGCGTGGGAGAGGCCGAGGCCGAGCTCAATCGGCTCGAGTCGGCGCTCGCGGACGACCCGTCACTGACCGAGGCGCATGCCGAGGCGCTCGAGCGGTTCCTCGTGCTCGGCGGCGCCGACCTGACCGCTCGCGCGCGCACGGTGCTCGCGCAGGTGGGGCTCGGGCTCCGCGTCCGGCTCGACCGGGCCGTCGGCGAGCTCTCTGGCGGCGAGCAGGGCCGCGCAGCGCTCGCGTCGATCCTCCTCGCGCGCTTCGACGTCTACCTCCTCGACGAGCCGACGAACGACCTCGACTTCGCGGGTCTGGAGCTGCTCGAGCGGTTCGTCGTCGACGTCGAAGGCAGCGTGGTCCTCGTCTCGCACGACCGCGCCTTTCTCGATCGCACAGTCGATCGCATCGTCGAGCTCGAGTCCGGCACGCAGCGCGTCCACGACTACCCCGGCGGCTGGAGCGAGTTCGAGGCCGCGCGCGAACGGGCCCGTGCCGAGCACGAGCGCGCGTATGCGCAGTGGTCCGAGGAGCGAGCGCGCTTCGCCTCGCTCCATCACGAGCGTAAGGAGCAGGCGCGCGTCGGCGGGAAACAGGCCAACCGTCGCGCGACGCACGCGCTGATGTCGAAGACACGCGCCGCAGCCCGCAGGGTGGAGCTGCTCGACCGCGATCGCGTCGAGAAGCCGTGGCAGCCGTGGGAGCTCAGGCTCGACCTCGCGCCGAGCGCCCGCTCCGGCGATCTCGTCGTCGCGCTCGAGGGCGCGGTGATCGAGCGTGGCTCGTTTCGCCTGGGCGCGGTCGACGTGCACGTGCGCTGGGGCGAGCGCCTCTCGATCGCAGGCCCGAACGGCAGTGGGAAGACCACGCTTCTCGAAGCGCTGCTCGGGCGGTTGCCGCTCGCAGCAGGGACGCGCAGAGTCGGCCCGTCGGTCGTCTTCGGCGAGATCGGGCAGGCGCGGGCGCTGCTGAACCCCTTGGAGCTGCTCGCCCAGTCCTTCCGTTCTGCGACGGGTCTGCCCGAGACCGAGGCGCGGACGTTACTCGCGAAGTTCGATCTCTACGCGCAGCACCTCGGGCGCCCTGCGCGGAGCCTCTCGCCTGGCGAGCGCTCGCGCGCGGAGCTGGCCGTGCTCGCCGCGCGCGGCGTTGGCTGCCTCGCGCTCGACGAGCCGACGAACCACCTCGACCTGCCCGCCGTTGAGGAGCTCGAGCGCGCGCTCGCCGCGTTCGACGGGACGCTACTGCTGATCAGCCACGACCGGCGCTTCCTCGAGCGGGTGGGAGTCACACGCATGCTCGATCTCAGCGCGAGAGTGCCTGCTCGAGATCGCTCCAGAGCGCCTCGACGTCCTCCAGGCCGACGCTGAGGCGGATCAGACCCTCGGGGACTCGGTCGCCTTCCCAGCGATGCCGTGTCTCGAGGACGGACTCGACTCCGCCGAGGCTGGTCGCGTTCGTGATCAGCTGCGTCGAGGTCTCGACGCGCCGCGCGGCTTCACCGCCGCCGGAGACATCGAAGGAGAGCAATCCGCCGAAGCCGGGATAGCGGACGATCTCAACTTGCGGATGTGCCTCGAGCCGGCGGGCCAGCTCCTGCGCCGTCTCGGTCTGGCGGTGCACGCGCAGCTCGAGCGTCTTCAGGCCGCGGAGGAGCAGCCACGCGGCGTCGGGAGCGGCGACGATCCCCGAGCGCGTGCGGAACTCACGCAGCCGTGCGGCTGTTTCGTGGTCCTTGCAGACGACGGCGCCTAGGAGGACGTCCGAGTGACCGCCGAGGTACTTGGTCGCGCTGTGCAGGACGAGATCGGCGCCATGCTCGAGCGGACGGAGGTGAACAGGCGTCGCGGCGGTCGCGTCGACGAGAACGGGTGCGGGATGCGCGGCGGCGGCTTCGAGGTCCGGCATCGTCAGGTACGGGTTCGAAGGCGCCTCGAGCCAGATGAGGTCGACGTCCTCCGGCGGCGGCTTCGTCTGGTCGAACTCGAGGTGCTGCAACCCCCAGCGCTCGAGCCAACGGAAGAGTACGGTCGTGCCGTAGTAGCCGCCTTCGGCGACCGCGATCGTCTGGCCCGGACCGAGTAGAGCGAGCACGACCGCCGTGACGGCTCCGGTACCCGACGCGAACAGGAGCGCTTCACCGCCGTCGAGCTCACCGAGCGCGCGCTCGGCCGCGGCTCCCGTCGGGTGGCCGTAGCGCTGGTAGTAGAACTCGCGCGTCTCGCCGCGCTCGTAGGGCCAGATCGTCGATCGGTCGACCGGGGGAAGGCTCACGACGGCGACTGTACTAGGCTCCTTCGCCATGGCGACCACGGACGAATCGACGCAGTCGAAGCTCGACGAGCTTGCGCGGCTGCGAGACGAGTCGCGGCACGCGGGTAGCGAGCGGGCCGTCGAGCGGCAGCGCGAGCAAGGCAAGCTCCTCGCGCGCGAGCGGGTCGAGAAGCTGCTCGATCCTGGGTCGTTCGTCGAGCTCGACCGCTACGTCCGCCACCGGAACCCGTACTTCGGGATGATGGAGCGGCGTCCGTACGGGGATGCCGTCGTCACCGGCTACGGCACGATCCTCGGGCGGAAGGTCTTTGTCTTCTCGCAAGACTTCACGATCTTCGGGGGCAGCCTCTCGGAGGCGTTCGCCGAGAAGATCTGCAAGGTCATGGACCTGGCCGCGAAGTACGGCTGCCCTGTGATCGGGATCAATGACTCGGGCGGCGCGCGGATCCAGGAAGGCGTCGTCTCGCTCGCGGGCTACGCGGAGATCTTCTGGCGCAATGTGCAGTCGTCCGGCGTGATCCCGCAGATCAGCCTGGTCATGGGGCCTTGTGCCGGAGGGGCCGTGTACTCCCCGGTGATGACGGACTTCGTGCTGATGGTCGAGGGCACGTCGTACATGTTCATCACCGGCCCCGACGTGGTGAAGACGGTTACCGGCGAAGAAGTCACGTTCGAGGAGCTCGGCGGGGCGGAGACGCACGCGGCGAAGTCGGGAGTCGCGCACTTCATCTCGCCGACCGAGGAGGCCTGCCTCGAGGACGCGCGCTACCTACTCTCGTTCCTGCCGCAGAACAACATCGACCCGCCGCCCTACTCCGAGCCGGCCGACCCGGTCGACCGCCAGGACGCCGAGCTCGACACGCTCATTCCGGACAACCCGAACAAGCCGTACGACATGAAGGACGTCGTCAGGCGCGTCGTCGACGACGGCGAGTTTCTCGAGGTGCACGAGCGGTACGCGGAGAACATCGTCTGCGGCTTCGCGCGCCTCGGCGGGCACTCGGTCGGCGTCGTCGGCAACCAGCCGCGCGTGATCGCCGGCGTGCTCGACATCGACTCGTCGGTCAAAGCCGCGCGCTTCGTCCGGACGTGCGACGCGTTCAACATCCCGCTCGTGACGTTCGTCGACGTGCCGGGCTTCCTGCCGGGCACGTCGCAGGAGTGGGGCGGGATCATCCGCCACGGCGCGAAGCTGCTGTATGCGTACAGCGAGGCGACGGTGCCCAAGCTGGCGGTCATCACGCGCAAGGCGTACGGCGGGGCCTACGACGTCATGAGCTCGAAGCACATCCGCGCCGACTTCAACTTCGCGTGGCCGACCGCCGAGGTGGCGGTGATGGGGCCGGAAGGCGCGGTCAACATCGTGTTCCGC
>DASQWH010000075.1:0-16567 GCA_035640335.1 Gaiellaceae bacterium
GCCATGGTCAAGGACACGGTCCCACCGCTGGTCGCGCTGATCGCGAAGCACGCGCCGGATGACCCGGACAGGGCCTGGGAAGCAATCCTCGGGGCGGTCAAGGAGACGGCCTCGGACGACGGCACGGTTACGTTCTCGAACCTGGTGCTTCTGGCGGTCGGGCGGGCATAAGCTCGTCGACACCCACGCCCGCTCGAAGTTCGAGGACACCCGCCGCAAGGCGCAGCATGCTTTCTCGGCAGCCGCGAGCGCGCGCAGCGCGATTCGAGCTCGTCACTGGCCCAGGAGGCGGCCGCCCAGGCTCAGAGGCTCTCGCCCACGCCTGACGCACGCTCGGTCGCCAGTCGCTCCGCAAACCCGCCTGCGCGGAAGGCGGCGACTGGGTCGGGCTCGACACCGGCTCGCTCGCGCATCCGGCCGAGCAGGGGCCGCACGTCGGTCTCGAATGCCTCGCCGAGGACGCGATGAGCGCCAAGCACGTCGCCCGCCAGCTGCGCGGCCGCGAGACGCTCGCCGTCGACGAGCAGCGCCTTGGCGTACGCCGTCTGGATGTTCATGACCGACTGGATCATCGCGTCGATCTTGCCCTCGACGTTGTGCGACTGGTCGATCATGAAGGCGACCGCCTCTGCAGTCGCCGCGGTCGCCGCGTCGGCGCGGGCGGCCGCGATCTCGCGCATGATCCGGAAGAGCTCGAAGGGGTCGATCGACCCGGCAATGAGGTCGTCGTCGGCGTACTTCCGGTTGTTGAAGTGAAAGCCGCCGAGCAATCCCTCCGCCAGCAACAGGGCCACGATCTGCTCGACGTTCGTTCCCTGCGGATGGTGGCCGGTGTCGACGAGCACCTGCGCCTGCGGCCCCAGGCGGCGGCACACGAGCGATGCGGTCCCCCAGTCCGGGAGATCGGTGCTGTAGAAGGCCGGCTCGAAGAACTTGTACTCGAGCAGCAGCCGCATGCCGGCGGGAAGCCGCGCGTAGAGCTTCTCCAGAGACGCGAGCAAGCGGCCGAACCGGGCGCGGAGATCGTCCTGCCCCGGATAGTTCGTGCCGTCCGCGAGCCAGAGGCTGAGGCTCGTCGACCCAAGTTGCTCCGCGATCTCGACGCACTCGAAGCAGTGTTCGAGGGCGCGGCGGCGGACGCGCTCGTCGGGGTGGCAGACGCTGCCGAGCCGATATTCGTCCTCGCCGAAGAGGTTCGGGTTGACGGCGCCGATCCGGATGCCCTGTTCCTCGGCGTAGGCGCGCAACTCGCCCCAGTCGTCGACCCCGTCCCACGGGACGTGGATCGCGACCGTCGGGCAGCAGCCGGTGAGCCTGTGAACCAACCCGGCATCTGCGACGCGCTCCCAGACCGTGCGTGCCGCTCCGGGCCACGGGTAGACGTGAAAGCGCGTGCCGGAGTTGCCGTACCCCCAGGACGGCGTCTCGATCTCGAGCCGAGCCAGCTCGTCGAGCGCGCGGTCCTCGGTCATCGCTCCGTAGTCTGATGCACCGGTGCGTGTCACGCTCTTCGTCACCTGTCTTACCGACACGGTTGCGCCGGAGGCGGGGATCGCCGTGGTGCGGATCCTCGAGCGGCTCGGGCACGAGGTCGAGTTCCCACCCGCGCAGACGTGCTGCGGGCAGATGCATCTGAACGCCGGCTACCGCAGGGAGGGTCGAGCGCTCGCGCGCCGGTTCGTCCGCGTCTTCGCGGACGCGGAGCTCGTGGTCGCGCCGTCGGCCTCCTGCGTGGGCACCGTGCGAGAGCTCTATCCGACGCTGGCCGACGGCGACGAAGCGATGGCCCGTGAGATCGACACGCTTGTCCCGCGGGTCTTCGAGCTGAGCGAGCTCCTCGCGGGCCGATTCGGCCTCGAGGACGTCGGCGCGACGTTCCCGCATCGCGTGACCTACCACCCGACCTGCCACTCCCTGCGCGTGCTGCGCTCCGGCGACGCTCCCTACCGGCTCCTCCGAGCCGTGCGCGACCTCGAGCTCGTCGAGCTGCCGGAGGCAACGGAGTGCTGCGGCTTCGGCGGAACGTTCGCGGTCAAGAACGCCGACACGTCCGCTGCGATCCTGGCCGACAAGGTGCGCTGCGTCCTCGACACGGGCGCCGACGTCTGCACGGCTTCGGACAGCTCGTGCCTCCTCCAGATCGGCGGTGCCCTCTCCCGTCTCCGAACCGGCGTGCGAACGGCCCATCTCGCCGAGATCCTCGCCGCCGAGGGGCGATGAAGCGGCGGGGGTTTCCGGCGGCCGCGCGCAAGGCGCTACGCAATGACCAGCTTCGCGGCAACCTCGCTCTCGCGACGGGAACGATCCGCGAGCGGCGTGCTAAGGCGGTAGACGAGCGGCCGGACTGGGAGGAGCTGCGAGAGGCCGGCCGCACCCTCAAGCTCCGCGTTCTCCGCCACCTCGATTCGTACCTCGTCCAGTTCGAGCGCGCGGTCGAAGCGGCGGGGGGCCATGTTCACTGGGCGCGCGACGACGTCGAGGCCGGCAGCGTCGTCGCCCGTCTGGTCGCCGAGGCGGGCGCGACCGAGGTCGTCAAGGTGAAGTCGATGACGACCGACGAGATCGGTCTCAGCGAGCAGCTCGCGGCGAGCGGCATCGAGGTCGTCGAGACCGACCTGGCCGAGCTGATCTGCCAGCTGGCGGGCGACCCGCCGTCGCACATCCTTGTCCCGGCGATTCACAAGAACCGCACCGAGATCCGCGACCTGTTCCGCCGCACGATCGGAGCGCCGGACCTGTCGGACGAGCCACGCGAGCTCGCCGAGGCTGCGCGCCTCCACTTGCGGCGGAAGTTCCTGTCGGCCCGCGTCGCCGTCAGCGGCGCCAACTTCGGCGTCGCCGAGACCGGCAGTGTCTGCGTCGTCGAGTCCGAGGGCAACGGCCGCTTCTGCACCACGCTGCCGCAGACGCTGATCACCGTCATGGGCATCGAGAAGCTCGTGCCGTCAGTGGAGGACCTCGAGGTCTTCTTCCAGCTCCTTCCCCGGTCATCGACGGGCGAGCGCATGAACCCGTACACGTCGCTCTGGACCGGCGTCACGCCCGGTGACGGACCGCAGGAGTTCCACGTCGTCCTGCTCGACAACGGCCGCACGAGCGTGCTCGCGGACGAGGTCGGCCGCCAGACGCTCGCCTGCATCCGCTGCAGCGCCTGCCTGAACGTCTGCCCCGTGTACATCCGCACCGGCGGGCACGCGTACGGCTCCGTCTACCCCGGCCCGATCGGCGCGATCCTCACTCCCCAGCTGAGCGGGGTCGGGGGCGACGCGTCGTCGCTGCCCTATGCCTCGAGTCTCTGCGGAGCCTGCTATGAGGTGTGCCCGGTCAAGATCGACATCCCTAGAGTCCTCGTCCACCTGCGGAGCCGGATCGTCGCCGAGAAGGCGGGCGGTGCAGGCGAGCGCATCGCGATGCGAGTGCTCGCCCGGGCCTTCGCCGACGAGCACAGGTACGAGCGGGCGCAGAAACTCGGGCGCGCGGCCGGCCGCCCCTTCGCCCGGAAGGGCGCCATCTCGCACCTGCCTCTCCTCGGCGCCTGGACCGACGCGCGCGACCTGCGGCCCGTGGCGCGGCAGACCTTTCGCGAATGGTGGCGAACGCGATGAGCTCGGCCCGGGACGAGATCCTGGCCCACATCCGAGCGGCGCTCCGCGACGTGCCGCCCGACGAGCGCCCGGAGGACGTCTCCGTCCCTCGTGACTACCTCGAGCAGGAGCCCGATGCGACCGTCGAGCGCTTCGTCGAGCGTGTGACCGACTACGGGGCGAGCGTGCGGACGGTGGCTGCCGCGGAGCTCGCCTCCGCGGTCGGTGAGGCCTGCCGCGAGGCAGATGTCGCGAGGATCGTGGTACCGCGGGATGTGCCGGCGGAGTGGGTGCCTCCGTCCATCGAGGCGCTCGTCGATGCCCCGCTCGCTGCGGTGGAGCTCGACCGGATCGGCGCTGCGCTCACCGGTTGCGCGCTCGCGATCGCCGACACGGGAACCATCGTCTTCGACGGTGGCGCCTACCAGGGCCGCCGCCTGCTCACGCTCGTGCCCGACGTGCACCTCTGCGTCGTCCGGGAAGAGCAGGTCGTCGACGGCGTCCCGGCGGCCATCCGCCGGATTGCGGCGGACGTGCGCACGGCGCGCCGCCCGGTGACGTTCGTCTCGGGCCCCTCGGCCACCTCCGACATCGAGTTCTCGCGTGTCGAGGGGGTCCACGGCCCCCGCCGGCTCGCGCTGATCGTCGTGCGCAGCTGAGCCGCCCTACTTTCGATTCGTCTTGAATCGAAAGCAATTGACAAGCGCCGCGAAATCGTCGTAAGGTCGGGCCGCTGACACCGCCAGCGGAGCCACAGAACCGAGCGCTGCACAGCGTTCCCAGCCTCTCGCAACTCGAGCGGCAGCAGCATGTCCTCAACCTGCTCGAGACGCGTGATTCCGTTCATGTTGCGGAACTTTCGGAAATCTTTTCGGTGTCGGAGGTCACCGTCCGCAACGACCTCTCCGAGCTCGCGCGGCAGGGCCTCGTGGCGCGCGTCCGCGGAGGCGTGCGCGCCCTGCAGCACGGACAGTCCGAGCTGGGATTCGATCACCGCCTGCGAATCGAGGTCGAGCGCAAGCAGGCGATCGCCCGCGCTGCGGCCGGGATGGTCGAGGAGGGCGAGGCCGTCGCCCTCGACTCGAGCACGACCGCGTACTACCTGGCGCTCGAGCTGCGCGCCAAGCGAGAGCTCGTCGTCGTCACGAACGGGCTGCTCGTCGCGGCTGCGCTCGCCGACGCGCCGGGGATCACGGTGCTCGTCACCGGGGGCATGCTGCGCCTCTCGGCGATGTCGCTCGTCGGCGACCTCGGCCTCGACGTCCTGCGTGCGGCGAGGATCAACAAGGGATTCCTCGGCGCTCGCGGCCTGAGCCTGGAGCGCGGGCTGATGGACCTCAACCCGGACGAGGTGCGAATCAAGCAGGAGATGGCAGACGCCTGCGAGCAGGTCGTCGGCATCTTCGACGGAACGAAGTGGCAGCGCAGCGCCCTGCTCTCGTTCGTCGACAGCGATCGCGTGGACGCCATCGTCACCGACATCGGCGCCCCGCCCGACGAGGTGAGGACCTGGCGCTCCCGCGGCACCGACGTCGTCGCGGTCGAGCCGCTCTCGCGTGAGCGCTCGCGCATCCGCCCGCCGGATCTCCGCCGCGTTCCGCCCGCCTCGGAAAGACGCAGTTGAGCGAGCGGGTCTGCTTCGTCCTGAAAGTACGGCCCGACCGTCTCGACGAATACCGCGAACGCCACCGGAGCGTCTGGCCCGAGATGCTCGAGGCGCTCACGGACACGGGCTGGCGCAACTACTCCCTGTTCCTCGGCGAGGACGGAATGCTCGTCGGCTACCTGGAGTGCCAGGACTTCGACGCCGCCTTGCAGGGCATGGAGTCCCGCGAAGTCAACGCGCGCTGGCAGGCCGAGATGGCCACGTTCTTCGAGCTCGCCGAGGGAGCGCGGCCCGATACAGGCCTCGAGCGCCTGGAGGAGGTCTTCCACCTTGCGTAGCCGCGAAGGCGGCTGTTGATGGCGACCCTGGTCGCGGTCGACCTGGGGGCTCAGAGCGGGCGCGTCGCGCTCGGCCGGTTCGACGGCGAGCGACTGGCCGTCTCGACGGTCCATCGGTTCGAGAACGTTCCCGTGCGAACACGCGGCCGGCTGCAGTGGGACATCCTCGGCCTCTACCAGAGCGTGCTCGAGGGACTGCGCATCGCAGGGCGCGAGCCCGGCGTCGTCGATTCGGTCGGCGTCGACTCGTGGGCAGTGGACTTCGCCTTGCTCGACGCGACCGGACGTCTCGTTCAGAACCCCGTGCACTACCGCGACGCGCGTCGGGCGAGCGCCGTCGACCGAGTCCTTGCCCGCGTGCCCGCGCGCGAGCTGTACGAGCGAACCGGCATCCAGCTGATGCCGATCAACACCATCTTCGAGCTGGCGGCGATGGTCGACGAGGGCGATCCGTCGCTCGAGGTCGCGGAAACGCTCCTCATGGTCCCCGACCTCCTCCATTACTGGCTCGGCGGAGATCGCGTCTGCGAGCTCACGAACGCGACCACCACACAGTGCTTCGCCACCCGGGAAGGGGGCTGGGCGGTGGACCTTCTCGAGCGGCTCGACATCCCGGCGAGATTCCTCCCGCCGGTTGTGCCGCCCGGGACCGTGCTCGGGCCCCTTTCGTCCGACGTCGCCGAGGAGACGTCGCTCCGGCAGGCCTCGGTCGTCGCCGGGGCGACACACGACACCGCCTCGGCGGTGGCCGCGATTCCGTTCCGTCGTGCGGGCTCGGTCTACATCAGCGCCGGTACGTGGTCGCTCGTCGGGCTCGAGGTGAGCCGGCCCATGATCGACGACCGCACCTTCGCGGCGAACCTGACGAACGAGGGAGGCGTCGAGGGCACCTCCCGGCTGCTCCGGAACGTCACCGGGCTGTGGCTCCTGCACGAGTGCCGCCGGGTCTGGGCCCTGGAGGGCCACGACTACTCGTTCGAGGAGCTCGCCTCGCTCGCCCTGGAGGCACCGTCCCTCCAGTCGCTCGTGGATCCGAACCACGCCCTGTTCGCGCCTCCGGGTGACATGCCGCAGCGCATTCGCGCCTTCTGCGCGATGACGGGGCAGGCGGAGCCGGAGGAGCCCGCCGCGGTCGCGCGCTGCATCCTGGAGAGCCTCGCCCTCAAGCATGCGCAGACGATCGACCTCATTCGGCGCTCGACCGGGGCGAAGCCGGGCGAGGTGCACATCGTCGGAGGCGGCGCGCGAAACGAGCTCCTCTGCCGCTGGACGGCGAACGCCGCCGCCCTGCCGGTGGTCGCCGGACCGGTCGAGGCAACCGAGATCGGAAACCTCGTCGTGCAGGCGATCGCAATCGGAGAGCTCGCCTCGGTCGAAGAGGGTCGTGCCGTCGTCCGCGCCTCGTTCGAGCCGACGGTCTACGAGCCCGCGGATTCGGAAGCCTGGCGGGAGGCGCGCGACCGCTTCGAGAAGGTGGCGGCCGAGTCACAGGTCCGCGAGGAGATCGGCGCATGACCGACACGGCCGGCGTGCTAGGCGGCATCCCGGCGCCGGCCGACCTCTGGGACGAGACGGCTGCGGCCGGCCTGTCGGGCCTCGACGAGCTCGTCTACCGCTCCAACCTGCTCGGCGCCGACCGGGCGCTTGCCAACCAGGGCGGCGGCAACACCTCCGCGAAGGGGATCACGCGTGATCACACCGGGCGCGAGACGCCGACGCTCTGGGTCAAGGGCTCCGGCACCGATCTCGCCACGATCTCGCCTTCGGGCTTTGCGGCCCTACGGCTCGACGACGTGCTCCCGCTCCGGGAGCGAAACGGAATGGACGACGCCGAGATGGTCGACTACCTGCGGCGAAGCGCGCTCTCGCCCGACGAGCCGCGCCCGTCGATCGAGACGCTCCTGCACGCGTTCATTCCCGCTCGGCACGTCGACCATACGCATCCGGACGCGATCATCGCCCTCTCCTCCTCCCCCAACGGGCGCCGGCTTGCCCAAGAGGCATTCGGCGACGACGCTGTCTGGCTCGACTACCAGCGGCCGGGCTTCGACATGTCCAAGCGGATCGCCGAGCTGCTCGAGGCGAACGCCGGCGCCCGTATCGTCTTGCTCGCGCTCCACGGCCTCGTCACCTGGGGCGAGACGAGCCGCGAGGCCTACGAGAGCACGATCGAGGCGGTCGCCCAGGCCGCGGAGGCACTGAGCCGGGCGGGGAACGGACGGTTCGGGCTCGGCGGCGCACGCGTCCGGGCGGTCGAGGACGCCGAGGCGGACGACGTGCTCGAGACGGCGCTGCCGGCCCTCCGTGGAGCCCTGCTCGGCGACGCGGACGGACTCGTGCTCGAGGTCGACCGCAGTCCGGAAGCAGTCGCCTTCGCGTCCTCCGAACGAGCACCCGAGGTCAGCCAGATCGGCGCGCCGTGCCCCGATCACCTGATCAACACCAAGCACAAGCCGCTCGTCGTCGACTACGACCCGGAACGAAGCACGTCCGCGGATCTCGCCGGGCAGTTCCGCAGCGGCGTGGACGCCTACGCCGAGTGGTACCGGACCTACTACGAGCAGAACCTCTCGGACGAGAGCCGCGCCATCCCGATGGATCCGGCGGGGCCACGGGTCGTGCTCGTGCCCGGGATCGGAATCGTCACGAGCGGAGCTGACGCGTCGCGGGCGCGGCTCGCGCGCGACCTCTACCGCCGGGCGATCGCGGTTCAGGATTCGGCCGACGCCGCGGGCGGCTTCCACTCGCTCAGCGAGTCCCAGGCGTTCGCGATCGAGTACTGGCCGCTCGAGCGCTACAAGCTGACCCAGGCCCCACCGCGTGGTGAGCTGGCCGGTCGGGTCGCCGTCGTCACCGGCGGCGGCAGCGGCATCGGCCGGGCGACGGCCCGCCGGCTGGCCGAGCTCGGCGCGCACGTCGTCTTGGCCGACCTGAACCTGAGCAGCGCCGAGGCGGTGGCCGGCGAGATCGGCGAGGCGTACGGGGACCGCCGGGCCCTCGCGCTGTCCGTCGACGTCACGGACGAGGAAGCCGTACGCGAGATGACTCGGCGCACGGTGCTCGCGTACGGCGGGCTCGACGTCCTCGTCTCCTCGGCCGGCATCGCATCCAGCGCGCCCGTCACAGAGACGAGCGTGGCCGAGTGGGACAAGAACCACGACGTCCTCGTCCGCGGGTACTTCCTCGCTGCACGAGAGGTCTTCCGCGTCCTCCGCGACCAGGGTCGCGGCGGCTCGATCGTGTTCGTGGGCTCCAAGAACAGCCTCGTGGCCGGTGCGAACGCTGCCGCCTACTCGTCGGCGAAGGCGGCCGCGCTCCATCTCGGCCGCTGCCTGGCCGAGGAGGGCGGACCGCACGGAATCCGCGTCAACACGGTCAACCCCGACGCGGTGATAGAGGGCTCGGGCATCTGGTCGTCGGAATGGAAGGCCGAGCGTGCGAGCACCTACGGCGTCGCCGAAGAGGACCTTCCCGCCTTCTACCGCGAACGGACCGTGCTCGGGGTGAACGTCTTCCCGGAGGACGTTGCCGAGGCCATCGCCTACTTCGCCGGGCCCCGCTCGGGCAAGTCGACCGGCAATGTCGTCAATGTCGACGGCGGCGTCAGCGCCGCGTATCCACGATGAGCGTGCCGACCGGCCCACCGCTCGTCGAGCTCCGCGGAGTGTCGCGCAGCTTCGGCGGTGTCCAGGCACTGAGCGACGTCGATCTCAGGCTTCGCGCGGGCGAGGTACATGCACTCGTCGGGGAGAACGGCGCCGGCAAGTCGACCCTGATCAAGGTCCTGACCGGCGTCCACCAGCCCGACGCCGGCCAAATCGTCTTCGAGGGGGAGGAACAGCGGATCGGAAGCGTCCACGCCGCTCAGGCGCTCGGGATCGCGGCCATGTATCAGGAGCCGAGCGTCTTCCTCGACCTCTCCGTGGCGGAGAACATCTACGCCGGCCGGCGGCCGCGCGGCCCGCTGGGCTCGGTGGACTGGTCGAGGATGAACGCCGAGGCGGGAGCGGTCCTCGCCGAGCTCGGCGTCGACTTCGGCCCCGAGGCGCCGGTTCGCGGCCTCGGCGTCGCCGACCGCCAGCTGCTCGAGATCGCGAAGGCACTCTCCGTGAACGCGCGCGTCCTGATCATGGACGAGCCGACTTCGGCGCTCTCGCCGCGGGAGGTCGAGAACCTGTTTCAGGTCACGCGCCGGCTTCGCGACCAGGGCGTGGCGATCGCCTTCGTCAGCCACCGCCTCGAAGAGGTGAACGAGATCGCGGACGTCGTGACCGTGCTCCGAGACGGGCGCCATGTCGCGACCCAGCGTGCGAGCGATCTCACGCAGGCGGAGATCGTCCGCTTGATGGTGGGCCGCTCACTCGACACGCTGTTCCCGAAGGAGGAGACCGAGATCCGCGACGTGGCGCTCGAGCTGCGCGGATTCACGAGGCACGGTGTCTTCTCCGGCGTCTCGTTCGCGGTCCGCCGCGGCGAGATCCTCGGGTTGGCGGGCCTGGTCGGAGCCGGACGAACCGAGGTCGCTCGCAGTCTGTTCGGCATCGATCCGTACGACTCGGGCGACGTGCTGCTCGGCGGGAAGCCCTTCCGGCCACGCTCGCCGCGCGCGGCGCTTCGCCGGGGGCTCGCGTACCTGCCCGAGGACCGGCTCGGCCAGGGGCTCGTGCAGCTCATGTCGGTGGCCGCGAACTGCTCGATGGCGGTGCTCCCGCGCCTGACTCGGGGCGGCGTCCTCCGTCCTTGGCTCGAGCGGAGGCTCGCACGGAGGTTCATCGAGCAGCTACGCATTCGGGCGTACTCGCCGGGCCAGGTGGTGCAGACCCTCTCGGGAGGCAATCAGCAGAAGGTCGTGCTCGCGAAGTGGCTTGCGGCAGAACCGGGCGTGCTGATCCTCGACGAGCCCACGCGTGGCGTTGACGTCGGCGCGAAGGCCGACGTCCACCTCACGATTTCCCAGCTCGCGGCCCGGGGGCTTGCGATCGTGCTCATCTCGTCGGAGCTGCCCGAGGTTCTCGGCATGAGCGACAGGATCGTCGTCCTTCGCGAAGGTCGGGTCACGGCCGAGCTCGACCGATCCGCTGCGACCTCCGAGCGGGTCATGGAGGCTGCGCTGGGCGCAGCGACGGCCGCATGACGGCGGCTCGGCTGTCGCTGCAGACCGTTGCGACGGCGGCTTTCCGGCTGCGCGAGCTCGGCATCGCGATCGCCCTCCTGGTCGCGATCGCGATCTTCGCCGTCCAAGCGGAGTCGTTTATGACGGTCGGAAACTGGCGCAACATCTCGGTGAGCGTCGCCGTCGTCCTCGCGGTCGCCGTCGGACAGACGATGGTCGTGCTGACGCGGAACATCGACCTCTCGGTGGGCTCCATCGTCGGCCTGTCGGCGTTCATCAGCGCGGACACGCTCTCGACGCACCACGGGCTTCCGATCGCAGGCGTCGCTGCGATTGCCGTCGCCGTCGGCATCGCCTGCGGTCTGTTCAACGGCCTGCTCGTCACAGTGGGGCGGGTGCCGGCGATCATCGCCACGCTCGGCACCCTGTACATCTTCCGCGGCCTCGTCCACGAGGTCTCGGGGGGAACGCAGGTGCTCGCCTTCGAGCTCCCCGCCTCCTTCAAGGCATTTGCGCTCCGCGAGGTGCTCGGAATCCCGGCGCTCGCCGTGATCGCGATCGCCGTCGCGGTGCTGGGTGCCGCGATGCTCCGCTGGACGCACTGGGGCCGAGACTTCTACGCGATCGGGTCGAACCCCGAGGCCGCGCGGCTGGCCGGAATCCCCGTTGCCCGGCGAGTGCTACTCGCCTTCACGATCAGCGGTGGCCTGGCGGGGCTCGGCGGGTTCATGTTCGCCGCACGCTTCGCCGGCGTCAGCGCTTCGTCGGGCTCGGGGTTCGAGTTCGACGTGATCTCGGCCGTCGTCATCGGCGGCGTCAACGTGTTCGGCGGAGTCGGCACGGTGCTCGGCGCCGCGCTCGGCGCGCTCCTCATCGCCGTGATCGAGAACGGCTTCACGTTGCTCAAGATCAACGAGTTCTGGAAGACGGCGTTCCAGGGGTTCGCCATCGTCACCGCGGTCACCGTCGACGCACTCGTGACGCGGCGGATTCAGGAGGCGCTCCGGCAGCGGCGCCGGCGGGAAGCTCGCGACGCGGCGCGCGCGGAGGCGAGCGCGTGACCGCGTCCGCGATAGCCGTCGCCCGGCGCGTCGTCGCACGCTGGGAGTTCGTGCTCGTCCTGCTCATCCTGGCCGCCGGGACCTGGAGCACGACTCAGTCGCGGTTCTTCCTCGACACCGAGAACCTGCTCGACCTGATGAAGCCGTACGTCTTCATCGGCCTGATGGCGCTCGGCCTCGCGCTCGTCGTGATCGCGGGCGAGATCGACATCTCCATCACCTCGACGCTCGCCGTCAGCGCCGTCGCGTTCGCCGATTTCTGGGACCGCGGCCTCAACATCTGGCTCAGCTGCCTCCTGGGGCTCGTGGTCGGTATGGGGCTCGGGGCCGTGAACGGCGTCCTGATCGGGCTGCTCGACCTCCCCTCTCTCGCTGTCACCCTGGGGACGCTCGCCGCTTACCGCGGGCTTGCGTTCGTCATCCTGGGCGGTGGCGGCGCAATCACGGGCTTTCCGTCCGACTTCACGCGTCTCGGGCTTCGTGACCTCGGGTCGACGATCGTCCCGATCGGCCTCGCGCTCTTCCTCGCGGCGACGGCGGTGTTCGCGTTCGTCCTGCACGGCACGCTGTTCGGACGCTACGTGTACGCGATCGGCTCGAATCGGGAGGCCGCTCGCTTCTCCGGCATCCCCGTCGACCGGGTTCGCGTCACGATCTTCGCGATCTCCGGACTGATGGCCGCGGCCGCGGGGCTCCTCTACGCCTCTTACTTCGCCACAGCAAGGGCGGATGCCGCGAACGTCGCGCTGCTCGACGTCGTCGCCGCCGTCGTGTTGGGGGGCGTCAACATCTTCGGCGGCTCCGGCACCATCGTCGGCGTCTTTCTCGCCGTCGTCCTGATCGCCGTCCTGCGCAACGGGATGGGGCTGGCCAACATCAGCGGCGAGGTCCAGAGCATCGTCATCGGGAGCCTTCTCCTCGGAGCGATCCTCGTGGGAAATCTCATGCGCGCCGCCCGCGACCGGCACACCGGGCAGGGCTTCCTCATGCGAATCCACGAAAGGAGGCTGCAACGCGGCAAGCACAACCGACCACCCAGAACGCGCCCAGGCCTAGGCATCAGACCAACGAAAGGAGCTAGGTGATGAGAAGGACGAGGGATTCCCTCGGGCTGTTCGTGCTCCTCCTCGTCGCGCTCGCGTTCGCCCTCGGCGGGTGCGGCGGTGACGGCGACGAGGGCTCGAGCGACGAGGGCTTCACGCTCTACATGATTCCCAAGAACGTCGGGAACCCCGTCTTCGACCTGACGAACAAAGGCATGCAGGCTGCGGCCTCGGAGCTCGGAGATACGACCGAGTTCAATGGGTCGACCGAGGCCGACGCTCAGCAGCAGGTGCAGGTCATCAACAACGCGGTCGGACAGGAGCCCGACGCCTTGATCGTGTCGGCGAACGATCCGGACGCGATCCTGCCGGCACTGCAGGAAGCCATGGACAAGGACATTACAGTCGTCACGTTCGACTCCGATGCGAACCCCGACGGCCGCAGCGTCTTCGCCAGCACGCCTCAGGCGAAAGCAGTCGGCGATACGCAGATCGAGATGTGCGGCTCACAGATCAACTACACCGGCGAGGTCGCGATCCTGTCTGCGGCCGCGACGGCGACGAACCAGAATGCGTGGATCGCGGTGATGAAGGACACGCTCAAGGATCCGAAGTACAGCAAGATGAAGCTCGTCACCACGGTGTACGGGAACGACGATCCGACGAAGTCGACCGAGGAGGCGCAAGGTCTACTCCAGGCGTATCCGAACCTCAAGTGCATCATCGCGCCGACGACGGTCGGTATCGCCGCCGCGGCGCGCGTCGTGACGCAGCAAAAGGCGTGCAACAAGGTCATCGTCACCGGCCTCGGGCTCCCGAGCGAGATGCGGGACTACGTGAAGTCGGGCTGCGTCAAGAAGAACGCTCTCTGGAACTTCGAGGACCTGGGCTATCTCGCCGCCTACGCAGCCCACGAGGTGGCGGCAGGCGACATCGAGGGCAAGGAAGGCGAGACGTTCAAGGCGGGCAGGCTCGGCGAGGTGACGGTCGACGCCAGCGGCGCGGTCTACCTGCCGAAGCTGCTGATCTTCACCCCCGAGAACATCGACCAGTACAAGTTCTAGCCGGCTGACGCGGAGAGGTGGAGGTGAAGCCTCTGCCTCTCCGCAGGCCTAGCAGAGGCCGAGGATGAGCGCGGCGCTGATGACGAGGCCCTGTCCTGGCTCCGGGTGCACTCGAGCGAGAGCGTGCGGCAGCTCCGCCGGAAGAGAGCACGGAGGGCGCTCGTCGGCGCCTCCGTTCAGGACGCTACTCTTCGGGCGCGAGGCCGAGCTGCGCGAGCAGCTCCATCTGGTCGAAATAGAACCGGTGGCTAGTGACCTTTCCGTTCTCGACCGTCGCTAGGTCTGTCTCGCGGACTCGTACGCGCTTGCCCGTGGGCGGAACGCTCTCGCCTGTCGGCGCCTCGAGCGGCCCCGTGTGCGTTCCACTGACCGCGCCCTCGTCGATAGCCGTGTTGCCGATCTCGTACTCGTTCAGCGGCTCGTACGTCAGGTCCGGAAACGCCTTCTGGAAGTCGCTGAACCACTCCACGATCGCGTCTCGACCGGTGATCGTGCCCTGATCGGGTGTCTCGATCACAGCGTCTTCGGCGTAGAGCCCGTGCAGCGCCTCGGCGTCACCGCTCATTACCGCCTGCGTGACCCGGTCCAAGATGGCCCGTGCCTCGCCCATGACTCTCCTTTCGCCGCTTGCGCGTGGATCCTACGACCGGCCGGGCGAAGCTTCAACAGGTCCCGAAAGACAACCGCGGAGCTGATTCCCCGCCTGCCGTCACAAACTTCCTTCGCGCTGGGCTGATCGGGCCTGGCGTCAGTTCGCCCACAGGGCTCGGGAGCCGGGCAGCGGCGAGGTAGTGCTCACCCGCCGCCGAGGCACGCTCGAAGGCCGCCTCGAACAGCGCCATCGACGCGTCGGCGTCGCCGCTCGAGCGGAGCTTGCGGCCGCGCTCGAGGTCGATCCGCACGCGCGCGACGTCGCTCGCGCCGGCCACCGCCTCCGCCTCGTGCAGGAGTCGTTCCGAGGCGTCGTAATCGCCCCGCAGGCCCTCGACCCGCGCCAACTGCGTCAAGACCTCGGCGCGACCCGCGCCGGTCTCTTCACTGTCGAGCTGCGAGCGAAGGCGCTGCTCGTTTCCGTCGAGGTCCTCGAAGTCCCACAGGGGCCGCAGACGATCCGTCACGCGGCCCCTGTGATCTCCACACAGTGGTAGCTCGTCGACGGCTCCTCGTGCCAGTCGGCGAAATCGTCTCCCTCGACCGCCTTCATCAGCGCCGGGCCCGCCTCCTCGTACGCCTCCTTCGAGTCCCAGATGGCGAGGCCGATCAGCGCCCCGCTGTCTTCGTCCTTCAGCGTGTGGACGCGTTGCACGCCCGCATCCTGGGCAGCGCGCCCGTAGCGCCGCATCGAATCGATCATCAGCTCTTCCTTGCCGGGTCGAACTCGGTGCACGGAGATGTTGACGAACACGATTGCCGCCTGCTCTCAGCGCGAGACGAGCGGCTCGCCGGTCTCCAGCAGCGTCTTGAGGCCGCTGAGCACGAACTCCCAGCCGCCCGCGACGCTCGCTGCTGTCTTCGGCGAGGCATCGAGCTCGTCGTGCACGACGGTGAGCTTCGTGACCCCGCCGTCCTGCGGCTCGATCTCCCACGTCACGCGGCTGTGTGGCTCGGCCGCCGTCTCCTCGTCGAAGAGCGCGCGCCACGTGTGCCTCAGCAGCCGCGGCCGCTCGACCTCGAGCACCTCGCCGTCGACGAGCTTCTGCTGCCGGTCACCGGACAGACCCAGGTAGGGCGCGCCCGGCTCGAAGGTCGAATCGACCGCGCTCCCGTAGAAGTAGCGCGTCGTGAACTCCGGCTTCGTGATCGCTTCCCACACCTGCTCGGGCGTGGCACGGATGAAGACGGAATAGACCTGCGTCGTCTGCTCGGTCATTGTCGTCATGCAGTCTCCTCCAGTTGGGCCTTGAGCTCCGCGAGCGCAGACACGCGGTGCTCCGTGTACTTGTCGATCCACCGGTCGTGGATCAGTCGGATCGGGACGGGGTTGAGGAAGTGCAGCTTCGCCCGGCCCGAGCGGCGTGTGACGACGAGACCCGCGTCCTCGAGCACGCGCAGATGCTTCATCACGCCGAAGCGCGTCATCTCCAGCTCGGACTCGAGCTCCGTCAGCGTGCGGCCGTCACGCTCGAAGAGCCGGTCGAGGAGGTGCCGTCGCGTCGGATCGGCGAGTGCCTTGAAGACGGCGTCGTCGTCCATGCCGCGATCATACGTGACCATAAGGTCACATGTCAACCTCGCCGGAGGAGCCGGCGCAGGAACCGCACCCGGCGCGACCATGGGCGCGCAGCAGGCGCTGTCCCGGCAGGCGGCCGAGGCTCCGTCCTTCGTTGTCTGGCATGACTACGCCAGTTAGGAGCGCGAGTCGGTCACAGCCCGCCGACAAGTGCCAGAGTCCGCTGCGCCGCGACCCGAGGTACCGGACGCGGTCGCCGGAAGCGTCCAGACGTAGGGGCTGAGACCTTGGTCCGCCGCGAAGTCGGCCCACGTCCTGATCCGATGAGCCTCTGGGCCAGGGGGAAACGCCCAGTACAGGATGGAGCCGTTGTGTTGATACAGGCCAGTGGCGGGACCGAGCTTCATTGCCAGAACGCCGTCGCGCGCCAGCTGGCTCCAGGCCCGGGTCAGAAACGCCGTAACCGAGTATCGACGAGGTCCTTGGCTCACATGGCCCCACCGGTCGATCATTTCCAGGTACGCCGCGGGGCACAGCTCCTTGTACCGATGCTCGACGATGCCGTGCTCCAGCCAGGGCTCTCCCGGC
>DASQWH010000076.1:0-4510 GCA_035640335.1 Gaiellaceae bacterium
AGGCGGCGGGCGATGTACCAGACGAGCATCGCGGTGCCGATGGCCTGCCCGGCGATCCACGCGCCGACCGCACTGCCCACGCTCAGCGAGCCGACGAGCGCGAGCACGCCGTTCACCGTCACGTTCGTGACCGGGACGACAAGCCAGGCCAGGTTCGTGACGAGAAAGCCGTAGTCGGCCTGCGTCAGGAAGCGCAGGTACACGGCGAGGATGAGCATCGGGAGCGACGCGAAGGTCAGCCACCGGAGGGCGGGGTCCGATTCGCCGGCGACGGCGGGGAACACCGCGATCAGCAGCGTGAGCGCCCCGATCGCCGCCGCGCCGAACACCGCCGCGAAGATGAGCGAGTTCGTGGCGAGCGCGCGCCTCGCGTGCGGCTCGAGGCCCGCGACGTTCGCGTTCGCCTCCTGGATCCCACACGTCGCCAGGTGGGAGACGAGCCAGGCGATCGCCGTGAGGAAGACGACATCGCCGCGGCCCGCCGGCCCCAGCGCGCGCGACACGATCAGCACGTTGATCAGCGACAGGAACGCAACGAAGACGTTCGTCCCGTAGGTGAGCAGCGCCGCGGTGACGAACGACGGCCGTGCCGATTCGGCCGCGAGGTCGTCCGATTCTGCTTTGCCGACCATAATGCTCAGTATGTCGCGGATCTCGACGCGTCCAGACGGGACGGCCGTCGCCTTCCCCGCGGTCCGGCCGGCGACGCCGCGGCCGGCCTACGGCTGGGCGGTCATCGGCGTGCTCTGCGCGGTCGCGATCGGTGTCATCGCTACCTGGAACCCCCAGATCGGCGCGGGTCTCCTGATCGCAGGCGCCCTCGCGATCGCCGTCATGCGCTCGCCCGCGATGCTCCTCCCGATCCTGGTCGCGACGCCGTTCGTCGAGATGATCGACATCGGCGGCGTGCGCATCACGCGCCTGCTGGCGCCGGCCGCGCTCCTCGTCGTCATCGTCTGCCTCACGCGAGGCCAGCGGATCCAGCCGGGCCCACCCCTCTTCTGGGTCTGCGGATACGCGCTGTGGGCCCTGGCGAGCGGCTTGTGGACCGTCAGTACCGACGGGACGCTGACTCTGCTCGCCTCCCTCGCGATCGCCCTCGTCTACATGCTCGCGATCGCCCTACTGGTCGAGACCCGCCGCGACTTGAACCGGATGCTCTGGACGCTCGCGGTCTGCTCGTTCGTGCTGAGCGTCTCGTCGATTCTCGCCTTCCTCGACAAGCCCTTCGGCCCGCTCGGCGCGACGATCCAGGAAGGCCGAGTGCAGGGCGCGACGGGCGACCCGAGCTTCTTCGCCGCCGTGCAGCTCGTGGCGCTACCGCTCATCCTCGTCCTCGCGAGCGCCGTCTCGAACAGCTGGCTCCGCGCCGCCCTCTATTTCACCGCAGTCCTGGACATCGCCGCGGTCTTCAGCACGACCTCGCGCGGCGGGTTCCTGCAGCTGATCCTCGTCTTTCTGCTGCTGCTCGTGTTCCCGGCGCGGCGAATCTTCGGGAGCCCGACGAGCAAGGCGATCGCGCTGCTCGTGATCGTCCTTGGCGGTCTGGCGTTCTTCAGCCGGTACTCGGTCGACATCGCGCCGCGCCTCGAGACGATCATGTCGCAAGGAGGCGGCGGCGCCGACCAGACCGGCTCCGGCAGGTTGATCATCTGGCCCGCCGCCTGGATGGCGTTCGAGGAACGGCCCTTCACCGGCATCGGCTACGGGGCGTTCCGGGAGACGGCGATCGACCGCTTGTACAAGACTCGCAACACGTACCTCGGCAACTTCAAGGTGCACAAGGAGGAGGTGCACAACGCGTTCCTGGGCTCTCTCGCCGAGCTCGGGCTCGTCGGCTTACTCCTCTTCATCGGCGTGCTCGCGTCGGCGGCGCGCACGCTGTTCAGGATCGCCGCGCGGGCGAGACGGCTCGGTGAGTACTTCGTCGAGCGTGTCGCGAACGCGCTCGTGATCGGCATCTGCGGATGGTGCGTCGGCTCGCTGTTCATCTCGACCGAGACCTCACGGCCGATCTGGATCGTCGTCGGCCTCTCGCTCGCGCTGCCGAAGCTTCTTCGCGAGGAGGTCGAGGACGAAGCGGCGGACGACGGCGCCCAGGCTCGGGCTCGGGTCAGCCCACCGGCCTCGACAAATGGCGCTCCATGAAGCTCGCCACCGACTCCGCCTGCGCCTCGAGCGTTAGCTGAGAGGCGAGCTCGAGCCCGCGCCGCACGAGCCGGTCGCGCTCGTCGGCGTCGTCGTCGAGCCGAAGCACGGCCGCGGCGAGCGCCTCGGCGTCGGCCGGCGGCACGAGTATCCCCGCGCTGCCGCCGCCGAGCACGTTCTTGACCCCCCCGACGTCGGTGGCGACGATCGGCGTGCCGGCGGCTAGGGCTTCGAGCAGCACCTTTGGCACGCCTTCGGAGAGCGAGACGTGCACGAAAGCGTGCGCGCGCCGGTAGAGATCGAACAGGCCGCCGTCGAACGGCACGTAGCCGAGGAGGTCGATGCGGTCGGCCACACCCAGCTCGGCTGCGCGTTCGCGAACCACTTCGTCGAGCGGGCCCTGTCCGACCCACGTCAGGCGAAAACGACCGGGCCGCTCCTGCTCGAGCCGCGCAAACGCCTCGACGAGGAGGAGCGGGTTCTTCTCCGTCTCCAGCCGCCCGACGGTGAGAAGCTCGATCTCTCCGGACCAGTCGCGCTCTGGTGCGCTCGCAGCCACGTCGTCGGCCCGGACGACGGACTCCGTCATCGGCAGAAGGTTCGGGCGGTCGCCGCCGTAGATCGCCGCGAGCTCGTCGCCCTGCACCGTCGTCGGCAGCTTGCGCGAGAGCCCGCGGTAGATGCCGTCCAGGAGCCGCAGCACAGCGAGCGCGGGCCGCCAGCGCAGCTCCGGCAGCCGGGCTCGGTAGAGCGGAATGGCGTCCTGCCGCACACCGAGGAAGACCCGCTTGCCGCGGACGAGCGCGAACGTGACGAGGACGACCGCAAACGGGTGCGGCCCGAACACCCAGAGCGTGTCGACCCGGTCGAGACCTCGCCAGAAGCCGGCCATGCTGCCGCGCACGGCACGGAGCACCGCGGGCAGCCGGCGCAGGTTCTCGTAGTGCGGGAGGTCGACGAGCTCGACCTCCGACGGCAGCACGTACTCCGAGGGGGCGTCCGAGTGGATCGTGCGCCCGAACATGACGACGCGGTCGAAACGCGCGCCCACCTCGCAGAGGAAGAGAAAGAACGAGCGGTCGGTCGAGATCCGGCGCCGGCCGTCCTCGTCGAACACCCAGTAGACGTCGTCGAGGTAGATCCCGAGACGTCGCGAGGCGAGCCCGCCGTTACCGCTCGAAGGCACCGAGATCGGGTCCGGAGCGGCGGAAGCGAAGGCGCCCGGCGTGGTCGACGCGCGGAGCGAACGAACGGACCGCTCGGTTCAGGGCGGGGCTCCCCGAGCGGAGCCGGTAGTCCCGCCGTCCCGCGTCCACGAAGCGAGGGTTCGCGGCGACGTTCCGGCGCGAGAAGGCGATCACGGCCCGTGACTCGTTGCCGTAGGTGCCCGAGCGGTTCCCGTACACGAGGTTGTTGAAGGCGACGTTGCCCGGCAGGACGTCGCTCTCGCCGTTGTCGTACCCGCGGATGCCGTAGCTGCCGTTGAAGGCGGAGATGTTGTTCACGACGGTGGTGTTCCTGGCGTTGTTCTCGACCATGATCCCGCTCAGCGAGTTGTCGACGACCGTGTTGTTGGTGACGATCACGTTGTTCGCGGCGATGGGGACCTCGGTGTCGGGATCGGGATAGTTGCCGCGAATCTGGATCCCGAAGCCGTCCGTGTGGTGGTAGACGACGTTGTTCGCGATCAACCCGTTTTGCCCTTGGAAGTAGATGCCCTGGTGCTGGCGGGAACCGTCCCCGTTGTCGTGCACGACGTTGCCGAGCAGGTGCACCCGCGCGGTGTTCGGGGAGACGAACAGGCCCGTGCCCGTGCCGTCTCGGATCTCGCACGCCGAGAGTTCGATGTCGTGCGCGGCTGACGGCTGCCGTCGTTGCCCGTCGGAGATCCAGACATTCATCGTCGTGTGGAGCGGCGCTCCTTCGACCACGAACCCGGCGAAGCGGAAGTAGGCGGCGCCGGCGGTGATCCGCACCGGGTAGTCCATCTCGTCGGAGCCGCCCGGACGAACGACGGGACGCTCACGCCGGTACGCCCGGACCGTGATCGGAGCTCTAGCGGTGCCCGCACGGCGCATGACGAGGCTCTGTCGGTAGATGCCCGAGCGAACCAGCGCGGTCTGGCCGGCGCGCAGCGTGTCGAGCGCCTTCTGGATCGTGCGCCAGGGCCGCGAACGCGTTCCCGGATTCGCGTTCTCGCCCCAGGGCGCGACGTAGAAGACGCGTCCGCGCGAGGTCGCGAGGCGTGGCGGGAGTGTTCGGGCGCGCGGCTCCATTCGCCCCCCAGCGGCGCGGCCTTCGGTCCCGGCAGTGAAGCCGGCTCCGACGGCGAGGATCGCGGCGACGGCGCTCGCGCAGGCTA
>DASQWH010000077.1:0-26171 GCA_035640335.1 Gaiellaceae bacterium
CGGCAGCTCCGCTCGCGACACCCGTTCCAAAGTGGCTCCCTCTGGAGGCACCGCCATAGAATGCCCGAGCCCGTGCGCCGGAAGCTCGCCGTCTCTTCGTGGACCATGTTGGCGCTGGCGCTCGTCCTCGCAGGGCCCACCCTCGCCGGCAACGGCGGCGTCGCTCCGCCCGATCCGGTCTCTGGGAACGCTGAGAACGTCCGCGAGCTCTACTGGCTCGTCCTCGGCATCACGGGCGTCATCTTCCTCGTCGTCGAGGCGGCGCTGATCCTCTTCGTCGTCCGCTACCGCGGACGCGGGCGCCCTCGCGATGCGGAGGGGCCACAGGTCGTCGGCCACCAGCGCCTCGAGCTGCTCTGGACGGCGATCCCGGTCGTGATCGTCGCGGTGCTCGCGGCCGCCGTCTTCTACAAGCTGCCGGACATCGAGAACAGAGCCGAGGCGAGCGCGCCGGGCGACTACCTTCGCATCCGCGTCGAGGGCCGCCAGTTCTACTGGCGCTACGTCTATCCCGGCGGCAAGGTCTCGGTGAACGAGGTGCGGCTGCCGCTCGGGCGCAAGGTCGAGCTCGAGATCACCGCGCCTGCGTTCGACGTCATCCACAGCTGGTGGGTGCCGCGGCTGGCCGGAAAGATGGACGCGATTCCCGGCAAGAAGAACTACATCCGCTTCTCGGCGAACCGCGCCGGGCTCTACGAGGGGCAGTGCGCCGAGTACTGCGGCGCGCAGCACGCGCTCATGCTTGCCTCGGCCCGCGTCGTGCCGGCGGACGAGTTCGACGCCTGGCTCAGGCAGCCGCCCGAGTCGCTCGGACGGCAGACGTTCGAGGCTGCCTGCGCGCCGTGCCACGGCGGAAACGGCCAGGGCCTGATCGGGCCGTCGTTACGGTCGAGCACCGTCGTCGGGGACGCCGAGGCGCTCCGCAGCCTGCTCGAGAACGGCAAGGGGAACATGCCCGCGGTCGGCAAGGACTGGGACGACACGCAGCTGCGCGCGCTGGTCGGGTACGTGAATCGGACCTTCGGCCGGCAGGGAGCAACCGGTGGCGGTTAGAGCCGAACCGCAACCGACCTACCCCGTCTCGTGGAAGACCGGCCGCGTCATGAGCTGGATCGCGACCGTCGACCACAAGCGGATCGGGATCCTCTACATCACGACGACACTCCTCTTCTTCGTCGCCGGCGGAGTCCTCGCCGTGCTCATGCGCACGCAGCTCGCCCAGGCGAACGAGGACTTCATCACGCGCGACCGCTACAACGAGCTCTTCACGCTGCACGGCGTGACGATGGTCTTCCTCGTCATCGTCCCGATCCTGGCGGGCCTCGGGAACTTCGTCGTGCCGCTGATGATCGGCGCCAGGGACATGGCCTTTCCGCGCCTGAACGCCTTCTCGTACTGGGCATTCCTGTTCGGTGGGCTGACGCTCTACTCGAGCTTCTTCGCCAAGGGCGGGCCCGCCGACACCGGCTGGACGATCTACCCGCCCTTCTCGGTGCGCCAGGACGAGGTCGGCGTCGACATCCTCATCCTCTCGCTCCACATTCTCAGCATCGCCTCGCTCGCGGGAGCGATCAACTTCCTCGCCACGATCCACAACATGCGCGCGCCCGGCATGACCTGGATGCGCGTCCCGCTCTTCGTGTGGACGATCGAGGTCTACGCCGCGCTGCTCGTCGCCGCGCTGCCGGCGCTCTCCGCGGGCCTGACGATGCTGCTTCTCGACCGCCAGGCCGGGACGCACTTCTTCCTACCGGACGAGAGCGGGAACGCCGTCCTCTACCAGCACGTGTTCTGGTTCTTCGGCCACCCCGAGGTCTACATCATGATCCTGCCCGTGATGGGGATCGTGTCCGAAGTGCTCCCCGTCTTCGCGCGCAAGCCGATCTTCGGGTACACGGCGATCGTTCTCTCGACCGTCGCGATCGGCTTCTACTCGCTGCTCGTCTGGGCCCATCACATGTTCGCGGTCGGCCTCGGAGTCGTCCTGCTCGGCTTCTTCATGATCTCCTCGATGATCATCGCCGTGCCGACGGGGGTGAAGATCTTCAACTGGCTGGCGACGATCTGGCGGGGAAACCTGCGCTTGGACACGCCGATGCTGTTCGCGCTCGGATTCGTCGGGCTCTTCACGATCGGCGGCATCTCGGGCGTCATGGTCGCCGTCGTCCCGTTCGACTGGCAGGCCCACGACAGTTACTTCGTCGTCGCGCACCTCCACTACGTGCTCTTCGGCGGCTCGATGTTCGGGATCTTCGCGGGGCTCTACTACTGGTGGCCGAAGATCTTCGGCCGGCTCCTCCACGAGGGGCTCGGCAAGGTGCACTTCTGGCTGCTCTTCATCGGGTTCAACCTCGCCTTCTTCCCGCAGCACCTGCTCGGGCTCCAGGGCATGCCGAGGCGCATCTACACGTACGACCACGGCGGCAGCTGGGAGGCGTACAACCTCATCTCGACGATCGGCTCGTACGTGATGGGGCTGGGCGTGCTCGTCTTCTTCGTGAACGTGCTCTGGACCCGCCGAAGGCCGGGCACGCGCGCCGGCAACGACCCCTGGCTCGGCGACACGCTCGAGTGGTACACGAGCTCACCCCCGCCGCCGCACAACTTCGACAAGATTCCGTACGTGACGAGCTCGAGGCCGCTGCGGGACCTGCGGCTCCGGCTGCGGGAGATGCGATGAGGCCGGGACCCTGGCTCCGGCTCTGCGCGCTCGGCGGCGCCGCGGCGACGCTACTCGCCGTCGTCTCGGGAGCGGGCGGCCTGGGAACGGGGCACCGAGTGCTGGCGGCGCTTGCCCTGCCGCCGCTCGCCGCGGTCGCAGCCGCGGCCTGGGTCGAGTACCGGCAGCTGCGTGTGCCCGCCTTCTCGGCTCTCGCCCTCTTCGGCGCCGCTGCAGCGATCACAGCGGACGGCGTCCACCTCGCGCTCGCGGGGCTCGCTTTCGGGGCGGCCGTCGTCTCGGCCGCGCTCTCGTTCCGCGGCGAGCGACACGCGATCGGCTCGCCGCGCGACTACCTGACGCTCACGAAACCGCGGATCATGACCCTGCTCTTGCTGACCGGCCTCTGCGGAATGCTCGTCGGCGCCGGCGGGCTACCACCGTTGTGGCTGGTGGCGGTGACCATGCTCGGCCTCGCGCTCGCCTGCGGTGGCGCCAGCGCGCTCAACCACGTGCTCGACCGCGACATCGACCGGTTGATGGGCAAGCGCACGCGGGAGCGGCCCGTCGCTGCGGGACGGGTGCCGGCGGCCTATGCGCTCGAGTTCGGGCTGGCGCTCTCGGCGCTCTCGTTCGTGCTGCTCGCCGGGGTCGTGAACCCGCTCACAGCGCACCTCGCGCTCGCGGGCAACCTTTTCTATGTGCTCGTTTACACGCGCTGGCTGAAGCGCTCGACGACGCAGAACATCGTCATCGGCGGCGCGGCCGGGGCGGTGCCGCCGCTCGTCGGGTGGGCGGCGGCGACGGGCGAGATCACGCTGCCGGCGCTCGTCCTGTTCGGCGTCGTCTTTCTCTGGACGCCGCCGCACTTCTGGGCGCTCGCGCTGCTCATCCGGCGCGACTACGCGGCCGCCGGCGTCCCGATGCTGCCGGTCGTGCGCGGCGGCCGCGAGACGGCACGGCAGATCGTGCTCTACACGGTCGCGCTCGTCGCCTTCACGCTCGCACCCGTGCTGTGGGGCCAGTTCGGCGTCGGGTATCTCGTGGCGGCCGCGGCGCTCGGCGCGGGCTTCCTTTGGCTCGCCTGGCGGCTGCGCGCCGAGCGCACCCCGGCACGAGCCCGCTTGCTCTTCCACTACTCGCTCGCGTACCTGGCGCTGCTCTTCGTCGCGATGGCCCTCGACCCGATCCTCGGATGACCGAGCCCGCGTTCGAGCCGTACCGGCCGCAATCCGTGCAGCAGCCCGTCGAGCCCGACGCGGAGATCGCGCGCCGGAACACGCTGCTCGGCTGGGCGTTGTTCGGGGTCTTCCTGCTGCTCTTCGGCGGAACGTTCGCGGTCGGGCTCGTCTACCTGGCGCTCGACTAGGCGCCGCTCGCGGCGCCGCCTTCAGGATGCGCGGGCTTTGCCCGTGATCCGTCTGAACTGCCCGGTCGATCCGATTGAATCGACCGCCGATCCTCTAGGCCCAGCCGTTTTCGAGCCGATCGCGCGCCTCGGCGACGGCCGCTTCCCAGACGCGGTCGAGGTCCTCCTGCGGCCGCTCGTACGGCCCGCCGAACGAGCCGTCGCCGATCACCTCGCGGACGCCCTGAGCGTCGGCGACCTCGTAGGCGGCCTTGTCCATCGGCGGCTTCGGCTCCTGGGGCACGTCGACTTCGGTGAGGCGAGTCCACGGGAAGTTCTCCCACCACGACGCGTGCTGGCCTTCGGGCTCGATCTCCCGGATGACGGCGTACGTCTGCGGCCCGAACCACTCGTGGTAGAGCGCCTGGCCGTCGTCGTGGGCCACCGTCCACTCGCGAGCGACGCTGCGGACGGGGGCGTTTCCGCCGTGGCCGTTGAGGAGCAGGATGCGCCGAAAGCCCTGCGCGTGGAGCGAGTCGAGCACGTCGCGGACGACCGTGAGCAGCGTCTCCGTGCGCAGGCTCGGACTGCCCGGGAAGGCGGCGAAGGTCGGCGTGATTCCGAACGGCATCGCGGGGAGCACGGGCACGCCGAGCGGCTCGGCGGCCTCGAGCGCGACGCGCTCGGCGAGGATCGCGTCCGTGCCGAGCGAGAGGTACGCGTGCTGCTCGGTGGAGCCGAGCGGGAGCACGATCCGGTCGTCGCGCTCGAGATAGTTTTCGAGCTGCATCCAGTTACAGTCGTGAACCCTCATGGGCGGCGAGCCTAGCGACGGCATCTTCCTGGCGAAGCCCGACCAGCCTGCCGAGGGCATCCCGCTCGCGGTCAAGGACCTGTTCGACACGGCCGGCATAACGACGACGTACGGCTCGATCCTCTTCGCCGACCACCTTCCGGCCGAGACGGCCGAGGCAGTTCGTCGCGCCGAGGCAGCGGGCTACGCGAACGTCGGCAAGACGAACCTGCACGAGTTCGCGTACGGCATCACGTCCGCGAACCCGCACTTCGGGACGGTGCCCAACCCACTCGCGCCCGGCCGGATCGCCGGGGGCTCGAGCGGTGGATCGGCGGCGGCGCTGGCCGCCGGGCTCGCCGGGGCCGCGCTCGGGACGGACTCGGGCGGGTCGATCCGGATCCCGGCCGCGTGCTGCGGGGTGACCGGCTTCAAGCCGAGTTACGGGCTCGTCCCGCTCGACGGCGTCTTCCCGCTCGCACCGAGCTTCGACCACGTAGGGCCGATGGCGAGGGACGTCGCGGGCTGTGCAGCGCTCTTCGAGGCTCTCGCCGACGGTTTCGAACGGCGCGAGCTGAGCGGCCTCGAGGACCTCGAGGTCGGCGTCGCCTGGCTCGACCTGGCTCGTCCCCTCGTCGGCGCGCGCGTGCGCGAGGCGGCCGAGCGCTTCCCGAGGCGGCGAGAGCTCGACTTTCCGTTTCCGGATGCCGTACACAAGGCGTTCATGCACGAGGTAGCAGACGTCCACCGCGAGCTCTTCACCGAGTACGCCGACTCGTACGGCGACAACGTGCGCACGAAGGTCGAGTGGTGCCTGGCCGTCACCGACACGGACTACGAGCGGGCGCTCAAGGCCCGGGACGAGTACCGCGAACGGTGCGAGGAGGCGCTCGGCGCGCTCGACCTGGTCGTGACGCCGACGCTCCTGTTCGTCGCGCCGCCTTATGCAGACGAGCTCGACCTCCGCGAGGACGCGATCCGCTTCACGTTCCCGTTCAACGTGCTCGGTTGGCCGGCGCTCGCCCTGCCCTGCGGGCCAGCAGAGGACGGCCTGCCGGCCTCGGTGCAGCTCGTCGGCCGGGACGACGCACTCGTTTTGGCGGCGGGCGGCCTGCTCGAGGCGTCCCTCAAACGAGGGACGCCTTAGCCCCGAAACCTGCCGAAAACGTAGTCGGCCCATGGTCCTCGTCCGCCTGGCTACTGCGTGCGCCCTGGCGCTGCTTGCGCTCGGCGCAGCCGCGCCCGCGGCCGACGCCGCGCGCCCGCTCACACCGCCGAAGGGGCTGAAGGCCTTCCTGCTGCGAGTCAACGAGCCCGAGTCGCTCTGGAACCGCACGTTCCCCCGCACGCCGGCGTTCGCCTGGAGCCCGGTGCGCGGCGCCAAGAAGTACGAGTTCGAGCTCTCGACGAGCCGCAACTTCTCGGAGGGGGCGATCGTCTGGTCGAGCACCGACTCAGGCGCGTCGATCACGACTCCGGCTACGTCGGTTCCCGTCGCCTTACCGTGGATCACAGGCAATCCCTACTCGCTGTACGCACGTGCGCGGGGAGTCGACGCGCGCGGCCGGAGAGGCAGCTGGAGCGCGCCGTACGGCTTCAACATGCGCTGGCGGGAGAAGCCGCGCCAGGCGGTGCCCCAATACGCCGGCCTCGTCCGCTGGACGCCGGTCGAGGGCGCCACGATCTACGAGGTCTGGCTCTACGGCGCCCGCGAGACGTTCTTCACGACCACGAACGTCGCCGACGAGCGCGAGTTCTACACCTTCCACAGCTCGCAGTACTGGACGGGCGCCGTCGCCTGGCGCGTCCGTGCCGTCCGCCGGCTGTACGGGGAGATCCCGAGCGGCCTGCCCGCGGTCACGGTCGGTCCGTGGAGCGACGAGTTCGTCAACCTGAACCCCCCGTTCGCGACGGGCGAGCTGGCCATGGCCGGGACGGTCTCCGGCAGCACGTTGTCGACTCCGGCCGCGCCGCAGGCGCACGAGCTCACGCCCGGCTTCCTCTTCACCGGCAACTACCGGTCGTGGGGGCTGCCCTGGTTCCAGACGACGTCGACCGAGCTGTTCCGCGTCTACGTCTCCACGGACAGCGAGTGCGTGAACCGCGTCTACGTCGGCGCGGTCGTGGGCTCGCCGGCGTACGCGCCGCGCTTCGGGCACACCCTCGTCCTGCCGCCGAACCAGGCGTCGCTCGACCAGCAACGCAGCGACTGGCCGAAGTACGGCGACGAGGGGCAGGTGCTGATGCTCGACGGGACTCCCGTGCGCTCCGTCGACTCGGGCGGGCTCGGCACCGGCGACAACGGCAGCGGCAACGCGCCGAAGATCGACCTGTGGGACACGTTCTGGCCGGAGGGCGGCTACTACTGGACGGTGATCCCGGTCGTGATCGGCCCGAAGCGCGACAACCCCGAGGCGCTCGAGTACCGGGACATCCAGCTTCCGGAGGACGTCTGCCGGGCGGGTGGCGCCGTTCGCTTCGGGAAGATCGGCAAGCCCGTCGCGACCGGCGACAGGGCTCCGTACGTCTCGGGGCTTTCGACCGCCGGCAGGCTCGTCGGCGCCACTCGCGCGAACCCGACCTTCTACGGGCAGCCGATCGCCGCCTGGGAGCCCGTCTACGGGGCGCACGACTACGAGGTGCAGTACAGCCGCACGCTGAGCCCGTGGCGGAACGAGGCGAAGGCGGGCACGACTCCGGCTACGGCGGCGGTCCTCCCCGTCAGCCCGGGTCGCTGGTACTTCCGCGTCCGCGGCCTCAACTACTCGCTGCCGAAGAAGCCGCAGATGACGTGGTCACAGCCCGTCGCGTTCCGCGTCGCGAAGCCGCGCTTCCGCGTCATCAAGCGCTAGCGGCTGCCTCTTCGTACACCGGGTCGCGGCCGAACTCGTCGAGCTCGGCGGACAGCAGGTCGCTCGGGCTCGCAGGCTCGTCGCGCGGCGCCGGCACGTCCTCACCGTCGATCGCCACTCGCTCGACCGCGTCCGCGTCGTCGCGCTCGAGCGCGATCTCGCGATCGAGCCGACTGCGGAGCCAGCCGGCGAGGAGTGACGCCTCGGCGACCGGGCCGCGCACCCTGAGCTCGCGCGCCTCGCCGATTGCGGGCCAGAGGTTCGCGAGCGTGCGGCGCCATTGCTCCGTACGGCGCCAGGCAATGTCGGAGCACGCGGCGCGCTCGAACGGAAGCTCGCGGTAGGCCGCGGGCACGTCGGGCCACTCCCGCGAGTCGACGACGACGCGATCGGCGACGTCGACGAGCTGCTCGAACTCCGGCGCGCCGAACGGAGGTCGCCCGCGCCACCGCAGGAAGACCGGCAGGTCGATCATGAGCAGCGGCATGACGACGCTCGCGGGAGCCGCGGCCACGCGCCCGCGCAGCTCGAGCTCGATCACCTCGGCCGCGACGTGGCTGCGCTGCGCGCGCAGCGGGAAAGCGAGCATCGACACCTTGGCGTCGATTCCGTCGGCCGCGTCCGGCTCGGGGAAGAGGATGATCCCCCGAGACGGATGCCGCTCACCGAGGCCGGCGAGGGTCTCGAGCGCTGCTTCCTCCCACTCCTTCGGCACCCAGGCGAGATGGGTCATGACGCTCGTCCGCAGGTCCGGGCCCTCGGTCTCGTGCGCGGACTCTTCGCGGAGGCGGCAGAGGGCCCGCTCGACCTCTGCCAGCGCGACGTCCTCGGCCGCCCACTCCTCGACGTGTGCCGGCACGGCGCTCAATGCCGCAACCATTCGCGGCCGTCGCGGCGCAGCAAATCGGTCGCCGCGGCCGGCCCCCACGTGCCGGCCGCGTAGTTCGGGAACGAGGGCCGGTCGCGGCGCCAGGGCGCAACGATCGCGTCGACGATCGCCCACTGCTCCTCGACCTCGTCGGAGCGCGTGAAGAGCGTCTGGTCGCCGAGCATCGCGTCGAGAATCAGCCGTTCGTAGGCCTCCGGCAGCTCGGTGCGGAAGGCGCCGCCGTAGAGGAAGTCCATGTGCACGGTGCGGAGGCGCATGCCCTGTCCGGGCACCTTGGCCGCCATCGCGAGCGACACGCCCTCGTCGGGCTGCACGTGCACGAGCAGGAGGTTCGGCCGCAGCTCCTCGGTCGCGGTCTCCTCGAACGGCGGGTGCGGCGCGCGCTGGAACTGGATCGCGATCGTCGTCTCGCGCCGGGCCAGGCGCTTTCCGGTTCGGACGTAGAACGGCGTGTCGGCCCAGCGCCAGTTGTCGACGAAGAGCTTCGCGGCGACGAAGGTCTCGGTCATCGAGTCGGAGGCGACGCTCTCCTCCTCGCGGTAGCCCGGCGCATCTTTCCCCTCGACGAAGCCGCGCCCGTACTGGCCGCGCACGACGTGCTTCGGCCCGGGCGTGTGGATCGCCTTCAGTACCTTCACCTTCTCGTTGCGCACGGAGTCGGCGGTGAAGTCGATCGGCGGCTCCATCGCGGTCAACGCGACGAGCTGCAGCATGTGGTTCTGGAAGATGTCGCGGATCGCGCCCGCCTGCTCGTAGAAGCCCGCGCGACCCTCGATTCCCATCGATTCGGCGACCGTGATCTGCACATGGTCGATGAACTGGCGGTTCCAGATCGGCTCGAAGATGCCGTTCGCAAACCGCAGCGCGAGCATGTTCTGCACGGTCTCCTTGCCGAGGTAGTGGTCGATGCGGAAGACCTCCTCCTCGGTGAAGTAGCGGCGGATGCTTTCGGTCAGCTCGCGCGCGGAGGCGAGCTCGTGACCGAAGGGCTTCTCGACGATGAGTCGGGTCCAGCCTTGCGCGGTGCGATGCCGCCCGACGAGCTCGACGGTCGGCTTCATCGCCTGCGACGGAATCGCCAGGTAGTAGACGCGGTTGCCGCCCGTCCCGCGCTCCTCGTCGATCCCCTCGAGCACCGAGGCGACCTCGTCGGCACCCCCGGACGTGAACTCGGCGGGGGCGTAACTCGACGCAGCTGCGAGCCAGTCCCAGACCTCCTGGTTGAAGTCGTCGCGGCCGAATTCGCGCACGGCGTGCTCCATCCGATCGCGGAACTCCTCGTCCGTCCACTCCGTGCGAGCGACGCCGACGACGGCGAAGCTCTCCGGTAGCAGGCGCCGGTAGGCGAGCGCGTAGAGGGCCGGGAAGATCTTGCGGCGCGTGAGGTCGCCCGAGGCGCCGAAGATCACGAGCACGCACGGCTCCGGCGCGCGCTGCGGCCGCAGGCCTTCGAGCAGCGGGTTCTCGGCGAGCTCTGTCACAGAATCGTCACGCTCTCGTCGCGGGGACTGTCCCCCGGACGCCGCCGGAAGGGACGGCGGTGATGGCGCCGACCGGCGTTTGCGCCGTCATGGGGACTGTCCCCTGGGCGTGTCCGTTTTGACCGCATGGCCGCCGAACTGCTCGCGCAAGGCGGCGTTGATCTTGGCCGCGAAGGACTCGTCCTCGCGGGACGCGAAGCGCGCGAACAACGCGGCGCTGATCACCGGCGCGGGCACGGCCTCGTTGACCGCCTCGGCGATCGTCCAGCGGCCCTCGCCCGAGTCCTCGACGTACCCCGCGATCGGGCCGAGATCGGCTCCGTGCGCGTCGAATGCGTCGTGCAGGAGCTCGAGCAGCCACGAGCGCACGACCGAGCCGTAGCGCCAGATGCCTGAGATCTCCTCGAGGTCGAGGTCGAACTCCGACGCGTGGAGGATGTCGAACCCCTCGGCGTACGCCTGCATGAGGCCGTACTCGATCCCGTTGTGCACCATCTTCACGAAGTGCCCAGCGCCCGACGGGCCGACGTGCGAGTAGCCGCCTTCGGGCGCGAGCGAGCGAAATACGGGCTCGAGCCGCTCGACCGCCTCCTCGGCGCCGCCCGCCATCAGGCAGAACCCCTCCTGTAAACCCCAGATCCCGCCCGAGACGCCGACGTCGACGTAGTAGAGGCCGCGCTCGGATGCCTCGCGCCCCCGCCGCTGCGAGTCGCGGAAGTTCGAGTTGCCGCCGTCGACCAGCACGTCGTCGCGGCCGAGCAGGTCGAGCAGCTCCCGCACGGTCGACTCGGTGATCTCGCCGGCCGGGATCATCATCCACACGGAGCGTGGGCGATCGAGCTGCCGGATCAGCTCGGCGAGCGAGTCCGCGGTCGACTCGACCTGCGGGTCGTACGTCATCACCTCGTGCCCGTCGCGGCGCAAGCGCTCCGTCATCCCGGCGCCCATACGGCCGAGGCCGACCATTCCCAGCTTCATAGGTCCTCCAGTCTGACGCGCGCGACCCGCCGCCCGCGCTCCTTGAGCGCCTCCAGATCGCCGGCCGCCTGCGCCGCGATCAGGCGGCGGAACCCGAACCCCCGGCCCGGCACTTCCAGCTCCTCGCCGAGATCGTCGACGACCTGGAGCGCCAAAACAGTGTTCGGCCCGCCCTTGTGCAGCTGACCGGTCGAGTGCAGGTAGCGCGGCCCGAGGCCGCACGTGACCGCGCAGCCGGTCTCGCGTGCCCGGTCGACGAGCGGCGCGAGCTCCGGGCCGCGCTCGGGATCGACGAACGCGAGGATCGCAACGTAGTCGCCCTCGCCGGCCTGGGCCAGGAGCTCGTCGACGGAGCCCTCCGGCTCGAGGTCGGCGTCGCCGCCGCGCTCGAGGATCGCCGCCGTGCGGTCTTTCGCCGCCTGGACGTCCGGCTGGCCGAAGGGGTGGATGCCCAGGATCGCGCCGGCGACGGCGGTCGCGAACTCCCAACGGAAGAACTCGGCGCCGATGTCGTAGGGGTCGTCGACCCGCACGCGCGCCGTCTGGCGATCAACCCCGTTCGGTGGCTCCCCGGGGACGGGGACGAGACCCTTGCCGTGCTTGCCCGTCGACTCCGCGAGCAGCTGCTCGGCCCAGAGCCCGAAGCCGCCGGGCGTGTCCTCGATGCAGACCTTGTCGCGGCCCTCCGCCCAGCCGCCGCCGAGCTGCTCGCCGAGCTGGAAGCCGGGGTTCTCCTCGCCGAGCCTGCACCAGTCGGCCATCGCGACCGCGCGCTCGAGGATCGTCCCCACTTCGAGGTCCATCAGCCGCGCGGGAACCATGCCGAAGGGCGACAGCGCGGAGTAGCGGCCCCCGATCGTCGGCTCGCCGGGCACGACCCACCCGAACCCGTGCTCTCGCGCGAACGCCTCGAGCTCGGTGCCGGGATCGGTGATCGCCGCAAACGTGCTCCGCCCCTTGGCGAGGAAGTAGTCGAGCTGGCAGCGCGTCTCGAGCGTCGTGCCGGACTTCGAGGCCGCGACGAAGAGCGTCGAGTCGAGTTCGAGCGACTCCTCGAGGCGCCGGATCGCGCTCGGGTGTGTCGTGTCGAGGACGTGGAACCGCTCGGCCGCGAACGTGCGGCGCAGCACCTCCGGGGCCAGGCTCGACCCGCCCATGCCGAGCAGCACGACGTCGTCGAAGCCGCGCTCGAGCGCGTCCAGCTCCTCGAGGCGCTCGAGCATGCGCGCCGGCTCGTCGAGCCAGCCGAGCCACTGCGCCTCGTCGTGGCCGGTCCAGACCGTGGGGTCGCGGGCCCAGATCCGGTCGACGAGCTCGGCGGGCTCGAGCGCGGTCATGCGAGGAAGTCGAGAACGAGCCGGTCGAACTCGGCCGGCCGCTCGAGGCTCGGGAGGTGCGCGGCCCCGGGGATCGAGGCGCGGCGCGCATTCGGGATCTCGGCGGCGAGCAGGTCGGCAACGGACTGCATGTCGTCGCGATCCTCCTCGCCGGTAAGGACGAGCGTCGGCGCCGCGACCTCCCCGGCGCGGTCGCGCAGGTCTTCGACGAGCAGCTGCTCCTCCGCATCGTCCCGGTACAACTCCAACGCCCGCAACTGCATCTCCCGGACGCGCGCGAGCAAGCCCGGATCGACGTCTGCCGCCGATCGACCTGGCCCGATGACCCACATGCGAACGGCGACGTCGGCTGCCGCATCGAGATCTCCGCGCTCGTAGGCGGCCTCCTCCTCGGCCCATCCGGCACGCGTCTCTTCCGACCACGACCAGCCGGGCAGGCCAGGGTCGACGAGGACGAGGCGCTCGGCGCGCTGCGGCTCCGCGACGGCGACCTCGAGCGCGACTTGTCCGCCCTGCGAGTTACCGATCAGCGCGGCGCGCTCCAGCTCCAGCTCGTCGAGGAGACCGATCAGATCACGCCCGTGCGAGAAGGCCCCGGGCGCGAGGGACGAGCGGCCGAAACCGCGCATGTCGTAGCGGATCGTCCGGTGCGACCGCGGAAACGTGTGCCACTGCGGTTCCCACATGCGGCTGTCGCAGATTCCCGCGTGCACGAGCACGACAGGCGGCCCTTCGCCCGCCTGCTCGCGGTAGAGGTCGCTCACGCCGGCGCTAGTTGCCGCCGCTTCGCCTCGATCCCTTCGAGCAGCTCCCGGAAGGAGTCCGCGAACTTCTCCACGCCCTCGCGCTCGAGGGTCGCGATCACGTCGTCGTAGTCGATGCCGGCCGCCTGCAGGTCGCGGAAGAGCTTGCGCGCCTCGTCGAGACCTTGTTCGAGCGTGAGCGCCACCCGCCCGTGATCCTGGAAGGCCTCGATCGTCTCCTTCGGCATCGTGTTCACGGTCTCCGGGCCAATCAGCTCCTCGACGTACATGACGTCGCGGTACTCGGGGTTCTTCGTCGAAGTCGACGCCCAGAGGCAGCGCTGCGTCGTCGCGCCCTGCGAGGCGAGCGCCTGCCAGCGCGCGCCGGAGAAGATCTCCTCATACCGCTGGTACGCGAGTTTCGCGTTCGCGATTGCGAGCTTGCCCTTCAGCTCCTGCTTGCCGATCGCGTCGAGCCGCCGGTCGGCTTCCGTGTCCACCCGCGAGACGAAGAAGCTCGCGACCGAGGCGACGGTCGACGGGTCGCCGCCCGTCTCGACGAGGCGCTCGAGCCCGCGGATGTAGGCCTCGGCGACATCGGCGTAGCGGTCGAGGCCGAAGATGAGAGTGACGTTGATGTTGCGGCCGCGCGCGATCATCTCCTCGATCGCGGGCAGCCCCTCGGCGGTCCCCGGGATCTTCACGTACAGGTTCGGGCGGTCGATCCACTCGTGGAAGCGCGTCGCCTCCTCGATCGTCGCCGCGGTGTCGTGGGCGAAGTTCGGGTCGACCTCGATCGAGACGTAGCCGTCCAGCCCATCGGTCTCGTCCCAGACGGGGCGCAGCAGGTCGCAGGCGTCCTCGATGTCGCGCACCGCGAGCTGGAGAAAGACCTCCTTCAGGTCCGTCTCGCCGTTCAGCAACTCCCGCAGCTGCTCGTCGTACCAGTCGCCCTCGGCCATCGCCTTCTGGAAGATCGTCGGGTTCGACGTGACGCCGACGACGGCGTCCTCCTCCTTCATCCGCGCGAGCTCGCCGGTCTCGAGCCACTCGCGCGAGAGCGAGTCGATCCACACCGACTGGCCCAGCTCCGACAGTTCGTGAAGGCGTGACTCAGCCATGCATCTCCTCCAGTTCCCGCACTTTCCCAAGCCTACGCACGTAGCGCTCGCCCCCGTCGAACCGCGCTGCGAGGAAGGCACGGATCAGCTCCGCCGCGAGGTCGGGCCCGACGACCCCGGAGCCGATGCAGAGCACGTTCATGTCGTCGTGCTCGACGCCCTGGTGTGCCGAGTACGTGTCGTGGCAGATGGCCGCCCGGATACCGGCGAGCTTGCTGGCGGCGATCGAAGCTCCGACGCCGGAGCCGCACACGAGCACACCGCGCTCGGCGTCGCCGCCGCGAATCGCCTCGCCCAGCTCGCGCGCCTTGTCCGGGTAGTCGATCATGGGCTCCGGCGCGTCGACCCCGAGGTCGACGGGCTCGTGGCCGGCGCGCACGACCTCTTCGAGAACCCGGTTCCGCAGCTTGACCCCGCGGTGATCGAACGCGACGGCGACCCGCATCGAGAAGTTACGTTACACCGATGGACGATCCCGCCCTGTGGCGTGAGCTCGGTCAGCAACTGCGCGTCGACTCGGTTCGTGCGGCGGCGACGACGAGCTCGGGCCACCCCACCTCGTCGATGTCTGCCGCCGATTTGATGGCCGTCCTGCTGGCGAAGCACCTGCACTACGACTTCGACCAGCCCGACGACCCGCGGAACGACCACCTCGTCTTCTCGAAGGGGCACGCCTCGCCGCTGCTGTACTCCCTCTACAAGGCGGCCGGGGCGATCACCGACGAGGAGCTGCTCTCGTTCCGCGAGTACGGCAGCCGGCTCGAGGGTCATCCGACCCCGATCGTCCCCTGGGTCGACGTCGCGACCGGTTCGCTCGGTCAGGGCCTCCCGTACGGGGTCGGCATCGCGCTGGCGGGCAAGCAGCTCGACAGGATCCCGTACCGCGTGTGGGTCCTCTGCGGGGACAGTGAGATCGCCGAGGGCTCGGTGTGGGAGGCGTTCGAGCACGCGGCGTACGAGAGCCTCGACAACCTGACCGCGATCATCGACGTCAACCGGCTGGGCCAGCGCGGCGAGACGATGCACGGCTGGGACCTCGAGAGCTATACGTCGCGGGCCGGGGCGTTCGGCTGGCACACGATCGCCATCGACGGGCACGACCTCGACGCGATCGACCGCGCGTACGCCGAGGCGGTCGCGACCGAGGGGCGGCCGACGGTGATCGTCGCCAAGACGATCAAGGGCAAGGGAGTCAAGGCCGTCGAGAACAAAGAGGGCATGCACGGCAAGGCGCTCGACGACCCCGACGAGGCCGTCGCGGAGCTCGGCGGCGTCCGAAATATCACCATCGACGTCGCGAAGCCGGACCTCGACGCCGAGCCGAACGTCTTCGCGACGAGCGGCTCGCTGCAGCTACCGGTCTACGAGCCGGGCGACGAGGTCGCGACGCGCAAAGCCTACGGCGAGGCGCTGGCGGCGCTCGGCGAGGCCCGGGGAGACGTCGTCGCGCTCGACGGCGAGGTCTCGAACTCGACCTACGCCGAGATCTTCGCCGCGGCGCACCCGGAGCGGTACTTCGAGATGTTCATCGCCGAGCAGCAGATGGTCGCCGCCGCGGTCGGGATCCAGGTGCGCGGCTGGAAGCCGTTCGCGTCGACCTTCGCCGCGTTCTTCACGCGCGCGTACGACTTCATCCGCATGGGCGCGATCAGCCGGGCCAACATCAGGCTCTGCGGCTCGCACGCGGGCGTCTCGATCGGCGAGGACGGGCCTTCGCAGATGGGCCTCGAGGATCTCGCGGCTTTCCGCGCGGTGCACGGCTCGACCGTGCTCTACCCATCCGACGCGAACCAGGCGGCCAAGCTCGTCGGGGCCATGGCCGAGACAGACGGCATCGTCTATATGCGGACGACGCGCGCCGCGACGCCGGTCATCTACGACGCCGACGACGAGTTCAGGGTCGGCGGCAGCCGCGTGCTCCGCTCCTCGGACGACGACGAGGTGGCGATCGTCGCCGCCGGCATCACGCTGCACGAGGCGCTGAAGGCAGCGGAGACGCTGGCCGGCGAGAGCCTCAACGCCCGCGTCATCGATCTCTTCTCCGTGAAGCCGGTCGACCGTGAGACCCTGCTGCTCGCGGCCGAGTCCACGGGCGGGAGGTTCGTCGTCGCCGAGGACCACTGGCCCGAAGGCGGCCTCGGTGAGGCGGTCCTGGGCGCGCTCGCGGACACGGATGAGCGGCCCCGGATCGCGCATCTGGCCGTGCGGGAGATGCCGACTTCGGGGAAGCCGGCGGAGCTCCTCGCCGCCGCCGGCATCGACGCCGAGCACATAGCCGAGGCGGCCCGGCAGCTCGTCGGCGCGGCCGTGCGAGCCTAGACCGCTCGCCTACCGACGCCGCTGTAGCGATACTCCGGCGCGTGCGCAAGCGCCGGGTCGAGGTGGGGGGAGCCGAGCTGTTGGTGCGCGAATGGGAGGCGGACGGCCCGCCCGTCCTCTTCTGGCACGCGCTCGGCGACCACTCGAGCCTGCAGATGAGCGAGGCGGCACCCGTCCTCTCCAGGTGGTTCGGCTACCGCGTGCTCGGCGTCGACGCGCCCGGCTTCGGAGGCTCGCAGCGCCTGCCGGACGAGCGCTACTCCATTCCTGCGCTCGTCGAGCTGGCCGACGAGCTGGTCGGGGCGCTCGACGTCGACCGGCCGGCCTGGAGCGGGTCGTCGTGGGGCGCGATCGTCGGCCTCCACGTCGCGGCCGCGCATCCGGAGCGGCTCGCCGCGCTGCAACTGCTCGACGGCGGCTACCTGCACTCCACCTACGGCAAGACGCTCGAGGAGCTCAAGGAGCACTGGCGAGGGCAGGAGGGCTTTCGCTACGAAACCTGGGAGCACCTCTTCGAGGAGGCGCGCGGCTACTTCGGGCGGTGGTCGCCCGGGCTCGAGGCGTACGTGCGCGGGTCCTTCCGTGAGGAAGACGGCGCCGTCGTCTCGATCATGGGCACCGACGTGTACGCGGCCGCCATCCACGGCGTCGAGCAGTCGCCTCCGTGGGAGTCGCTGCGTCGGCTCGGCGAGAGCGGGCTGCCCGTGCTGCTCCTCGCCGCCGACGAGGTGCCGCCGGAGCTCGAGGAGCGTCGCGCCGCCGGTCTCGAGCGCTTCGCGCAGCTCGTGCCGCAGGCCGACGTCCGCGTCGTTCCGGGCGCGCCGCACTTCCTGCTCGAGAGCCGCCCGAGCGAGGTCGCGCGGATGATGGGCGGCTGGCTGCAGGCCCGCGGCTACGCGTGAGCGCCTAAACCTTTCGGCCTGCGCGGTCGAAATAGGGGCGTAGCGGCCAAACTCTCAGGAGGAACGTTGGACAAGCAGCTGGCGATCGCGCAGGCGCTCAAGTACGCGGAAGAGCTCCGCACATTGCACAAGTCGGAGCGCAGGCAGCGCCGCGCCGCCGAGGACGCGCTCGAACAGCTCGAGGACTCGTACCGGACGACCGTCTACGCGCTCGCGGCGGCGCTCGAGCTCCGCGACGACGAGACGGGCGGCCATGCCGAGCGCGTCACGCACTTGGCGCTCGAGCTCACACGCCGCGTCGCCCCCGAGCTCGCGGACGACCCAAAGCTCGAGTTCGGCTTCCTCCTGCACGACATCGGCAAGATCGGGATCCGTGACGCCGTCCTCCTCAAGCCGGGGCTGCTCGATCCCGCCGAGCTCGACGAGATGCGCGACCACACCCTCCTCGGCGAGCGGCTCGTCCACCAGATCCCGTACCTCGACGGCGTCGCGCTCGAGGTCGTGAGCTCGCACCACGAATGGTGGGACGGCAACGGCTACCCCCACGGCCTGCACGGCAACGAGATCCCACTCGTCGCGCGGATCTTCGCGATCGTCGACGCCTTCGACGCGATGACGAACGACCGGCCGTACCGTAAGGCGCGCTCGCTCGAAGCTGCGCTCGCGGAAATCGAGCGCTGCGCCGGCACGCAGTTCGACCCGGAGCTGGTGAACACGTTCGTCGGCCTCGTGCGCGAGCTGCGCAGCGCCGCCTGACGCGCCCCGGAAACGCCTGCGGACGCAGCCGCCGGTGCCAATAGAATAGTCTCCCCAAGACAGCCCAGTCTTCCCCTCGGCCGTCCCAACAAATTCAGCCAAGCCGCCTACTTGCCGCGGGCCGGGCCGCATGAGTCCTGATTTCCCGGTGCTCGTCGTCGAGGACGACGCGATGGTCGGCGACTGGATCCGCATGACGTTCGAGGGCACCGAATTCCGGATCGTCGGCGTGGCGCGGCGAGCAGGCGACGCCGCCGACCTCGTCTCGCGGCGCGGGCCCGGGCTGCTGCTCGTCGATTACCGGCTGCCCGACCGCGTGGGCACGGAGCTCGTGCGCGACCTGCGGCGAGGAGGCCTCGCCGTGCCCGCCGTGCTGATGACCGCGAACGCGGAGCGCGGCTTCAACGAGGTCGTGCGCGAGGCGGGCGCGCAGGGCACGGTGCTCAAGACCGGCAGCGCCGACGAGCTGCTCGACGCGCTGCGGGCTGTCGCCTCCGGGGGCGAAGCCTTCGATCCGCGCCACCCGCCCCGCGCCGCCGGGCAGGCGGCGCTCAGTCCCCGCGAGCGCGAAGTGCTCCGCCTCGTCGCGCAGGGCGCGACCAACCGCGAGGTCGCGACGGAGCTCGGGGTCGGCGGCGAGACCGTGAAGACGCTGCTCGCCCGCATCTTCGCCAAGCTCGGAGTCCGGCGCCGCGCGGAGGCCGTCTCCGAGGCGCACAACCGGGGGCTGCTGTGAGCGAGCCGAGCCCGAGAGCGGTGAGGGAGCTGATCTCCGAGCTGGCGCACGAGCTGAAGACGCCGATCGCGGTCATCGCGGGGTACGCCGAGCTGATCGGAGCCCGCGACGACGAGCGCACCCGGGTCGACGCCTCGGTTCAGATCCAGGCGGCCACCGAGCGACTGAGCCGGGCCGTCGACGCGCTGCTCGAAGACGTCCAACGCGATTCCGATCTGGCGGCGGCGCTGCTGACGTCGCGCGTCCGCAGGGAGCCCGAGACGTGAGCGACCTGCGGCGCGTGCTGATCATCGACGACGACGAGTCGGTCCGCGCCCTGCTCAGGACGACGCTCACGCCCGACGAGTTCGAGGTCATGGAGGCCGTCGACGGCGACGAGGGCCTGCGGCTGGTCGGCGAGGCGAACCCCGACCTCGTCCTCCTCGACTGGAAGATGCCCGGCCGGCACGGCTCGCTCGTCCTCGACTCGCTCAAGGAGCGGCGGCCGACCCTCCCCGTGATCGTGATCACGGCGGAGCGGCAGGAGCACCACCGCATGCTGGCGGAGTCGCTGCACGTCGACGCCTTCCTGACGAAGCCGTTCAGCCCCCTCGAGCTGCTGGATACGGTCGAGCGGCTGCTAGGCGGCGTCGACCAGGGCCCGGTCGACCAGAGCGCGTAGCTCCTGCGGCGAGTAGGCGCTCTTCTCGAGCAGCGAGACCGAGCGCGCCTTCAGCAGGTCGTGCTCCTCGCCCGAGAGCCGCCTCGCGGTGAGCACGATCACGGGGAGCAGCTTCGTCCGCGGGTCGTCCTGCAGGCGGTCGAGGACGTGGAACCCGTCGAGCGTCGGCATGACGAGGTCGAGGACGAGCGCGTCGGGCTGCTGCTCGGCGATCGCCTCGAGCGCCTCCTCGCCGTCGGCCGCCTCGCGCACCTTGACCTGGTCCCGGACGAGCGTCTCGCGGACGAGCGCGCGAACCGCCGGGTCGTCGTCGACGACGAGCACGGTCCCCCGCCCGCCCGACGGCAGCACGCGGGCGACGGCATCGCGGATGCGCCGGCCCGAGAACGGCTTCGTGATGAAGTCAGCCGTGCCGAGCGCAGCCGCACGGTCGCGCCCGTTGCGCCCCGTGCAGACGATGACGGGGATCTGCGCCGTCGCCGGATTAGCCTTCAGCTGGGCGAGCACCTGCCAGCCGTCGAGCTCGCCGGCGAGAGCAATGTCTAGGCAGATGACAGCCGGCGGATCCTCGAGCGCGCGGCTGATCGCCTGCTCGCCCGTCGCGGTGAACTCGAACGTGTGGTGCTCGTCGGCCAGGTAGTCGCCGAGCAGCGCCGCCGCGGCAGGATCGTCCTCGACGACGAGGATCCGGCGCGGACCGTGCCCGTTCGCACGATGCACCGCGGGCAGCGTGAACCAGAACGTCGAGCCCTCGCCGCGCACGCTCTCGAAGCCGATGCGCCCACCGTGGGCGTCGACGATCTCGCGGCAGAGCGCGAGGCCGAGCCCGGTCCCGCCGATCTTGCGCGTGTCCGAGCTGTCGACGCGGAAGAACTTCGTGAAGACGTGCTGCTGCTGGTCGGCCGGGATGCCGATGCCGGGATCCGACACGGCGACCTCGATCTGCCCGCCGTTCGCCGCACAGCGCACCGAGATCGGCCCCCCGTCCGGCGAGTACTTGATCGCATTCGAGAGCAGGTTGGCCACGAGCTGCGCGATCCGCTCACGGTCGCCGAGCACGGTCAGCGGCTCCTCGTCGCCCTCGAGCTCGAGCTGAAGCTCGTGGCGGATGCTCTGCACCTTGAACACGGCCACCTGCTCGCCGAGCAGCTCGGCAAGGTCGAAGGCGTCGAGGGTGAGCGTGAAGTCGCCCTCCTCGATCCGCTGTAGGTCGAGGAAGTCATTGACGAGGTTCGTGAGGCGGTAGGCCTCGCCGTGGATCGTGTCCACGTAGCGCTCGTGCGTCGCGTCGTCCACGTCGCGGTGGCGGAGGAGCTCGGCGAAGCCCAGGATGCTCGCGAGCGGCGTGCGCAGCTCGTGCGAGACGGTGGCGACGAGCTCCGACTTCATGCGCTCGGCTTCGCGCTCCGGCGTCCGGTCCTGGTGGACGAAGATGCGCCCGGCAACGCGAGCGCCGTCTCGCACCGGCGCCGTGTACACCCGGAAGGAACGGCCGTCAGTCCGCTCGTAGTCGTAAGTCACCTCGAGCTCGGGGTCGCGCTCGAGCGCGTCGATCGTGCGCCGCCACTGTTCGACGTCGGTCGGCGCGTCGTACTCGCGGAGGCGCTCGTAGACGTTCTCGTCCGCGTCCGGGTCTGCCCTGCCCGTCCGCATCGCGTCCTCCTGTGACAGGGCGTACGTCGCCGTGTTCTGGGCGAGCATCCTCCCCTCGGGGTCGAGCATGAAGATCGCGTCGGGAGCCGCGTTGAGGACGGCTCGGTTGAGATTGACGAGGCGGCGGACCTCCTGCTCAGCGCGCTGTCTCGCACGGAGGACCCGTACGAGCACGAGCAGCGCGCCGAGGAGGACGAGGCCCAGCACGAGGGCGATCGACAGCACCGTCGAGCGCAGCTTCCCGACGGTCGCGAACGCAGAGCTCGTCGGAACCGAGGCCGTCACGGTCCAGCCGAGGTCGGGGACAACCGGGGAGTACGCCGACAGCTGGTGCCCCTCGCCGGCGTCGAGCTGAACGACGCCCGTCTCGCCCGCGAGGGCGGCGGCGACGCGCGGATCCGCGCGCTTGGAGATCAGCTCGCGCGGGGTCCGCGACGACGTCGCGACGAGCGTCCCGCGCTGGTCGGTGATGCTGAGGGTCACGTCCTGCGCAGTCGCGAGCCCGCTCACGAATTCCTGCAGGAAGTCGACCCCGTATGCCGCGACCAGGATCCCGACCTGGTTCGTCCCGTCACGAACGTACGTCGACGCGGCGACGACGAGCTTCCTATTCCCGGCCTGCGTCCGGTACGCCTGTGAGATGTAGGCGTTGCCGGTCCTGCTGAGGCCGATGTACCAGTCGCGGAACGAATAGTTCTTGCCGACGATCGACGGCGTCGCGGGGACGACGTCGATCAGCGTGCCGTCGGGCTTCACGACGAACGCGGTCGCGATGCCGCTCCGCGCGACCCGCAGCTCGTCGAGATGCTGGCGGATGACCTGGTTCTCGGCCCGTGTGCGCGCGCCGTCGCGGAGCGCAGCGACGAGCGAGGGACGTGCTGCGTACGAGGTCACGAGCTCCTTCAGGCGCTCGAGCTCCGCGCGAACGACCTCTGCGCTGAGCGAAGACGTGGACACCATGCGGGCCTCCGCATCGCGCTTCACGGCGTCGGTCGCGATCGACACGCTCAGGTGGGCGAGGAGGGCGAGCGAGGCAAGGCTGACGACGGCGAACAGCACACCGAGCCAGCCCGCTGGGATCCTCGTCAGGCGGCTGGGCTTCTTCCTGCCGATCGCGTGCGTCACGAGCGCCCATCCAGCAGCTCTTCGACGACGGAAGCCAGCGCCAGGGGGCTGAACGGCTTGGCGAGGAAGCGGTCGACGCCGGCCGCGAGAGCCGCGTTGCGATCCGACGCCTGCGCCCGCGCGGTCAGCATGATCACGGGCGTCTCCGCGAACCGGGCCTCGCTCCGGAGCTCGCTCAGCACCTCGAGCCCGGTGCGGCCGGGCATCATCATGTCGAGGACGATCAGATCCGGTTCGCAAGAGCGCGCCGCCTGGACCGACTCGTCACCGTCCCGCGCCTCGACGATCTCGTAATCGGCGATCGCGAGCGCGTCGCGAACGAGGGTCCGCAGGACTTCTTCGTTGTCGCAAATGAGAACTCTGGGCGGCACCGCACACCCCTTCGTCGGCTGGGCGCTGCGGTCTGTATCGGGCGTGAGCCGGGGCAGCTTGAGCCAGGCGGGCGTCGAGTAAGCCTCCTCATGCTCTCGATCTCGGCCGCTTCCGGCCCGCGCCTGTCCCCCGTCTTCGGGAGCGACCCGCGAATCTGTCCCCCGTTTGGCGGCGCAGTGCGGGCCGTGTCCCCCGACCGCGCCACATCTACGCTTCGCGCATGGCCGTCGTCACCGCAACGACGCTGCGCAAGGAGCTCTCCGGCGAGCCGCTCTTCGACGGCGTCTCGTTCAAGGTCGAACGCGGCGATTGCGTCTCGCTCTCGGGCCCGAACGGCGCCGGCAAGACGACCCTGCTCCGGATGCTCAACGGCGAGACCGAGGTCCACGGCGGCGAGCTCGCGTTCGCCAAGGGCACCCGCGTGGCCCTCCACGACCAGCGGCCCCCGGCGCAGAGCCACCAGTCGCTCCGCGAGTACGTCCTGTCGGGCGCCGGCGACCTCACCGCGGCGGAGGACGAGCTACGCCGGCTGGAGCACGTGATGGGCGCCGGCGACCACGGCGAGTCGACGCTTCGCCGCTACGCCGACGCACAGGCACGCCTCGAGCACGCCGGCGGTTACGCGTGGCGCGAGCGGCTCGACGCTGTCACGCGCGGCCTCGGCTTCTCGACCGAGGAGCTCGAGCGGCCGCTAGCGTCGTTCTCGGGCGGCGAGCTGACGCGGGCGTCTCTGGCGCGCACGCTCGGCGGCGACCCGGACCTGTTGCTCCTGGACGAGCCAACGAACCACCTCGACGTCGCCAGCCTCGAGTGGCTCGAGCGCGAGCTCCAGGCGCTCGACGCGGCCGTGATCCTCGTCGCCCACGACCGCTGGTTCCTCGAGGCCGTGACGACCGCGGTCCTCGAGCTCGAGGCGGGCCGCTCGACCTACTTCGCCGGCCCGTGGCACAACTGGCGCCGCGAGCGTGCAGCACGCCTCAGCGCCGCGACGACGGCCGCGAAGCGCTATGACGAGGACATCGCGCGCCTCGAGCGGTTCGTGGCCCGCTTCCGGTACAAGAAGAACCTCGCCAAGAGGGCGCAGGCCAAGCTGACCCAGATCGGCCGCCTCTCGAAGGAGCGCGCGGAGGTGCGGGACGAGATCTCGCTGCTGACGCGGCGAGCGAAGAGCCTCGGCTTCGAGTTCCTGAAGCCGAAGCGGAGCGGGCGCACCGTCGTCGAGGCACAGGGCCTCGAGCTCGCGGCCGGCTCGAAGGCACTGCTGGACGACGTTTCCTTCGCTGTCGAGCGCGGCGAGCACGTTGCGCTCGTCGGGCCGAACGGCTCCGGGAAGACGACCCTGCTCGAGACGCTCCTCGGCCGGCGCGAGCCCGCGGCAGGACGACTCCGGCTGGGGCACAGCGTGGAGCCTGCGTACTTCTCGCAGCACGAGGTCGAGCTCGACGAGACGCGCAGCGTGCTCGCCGTCACGCAGCGGGCGACGGGCCTGACGCGACCCGAGGCGCAGAGCCTGCTCGGCCGTTTCCTCTTCTCGGGCTGGGAGATGCACGAGCGGCAGGTCGCCGCGCTCTCGGGCGGCGAGCGCCGGCGACTGGCGCTGGCCCTCGTCGTCGCGTCCGGCGCAAACCTGTTGCTGCTCGACGAGCCGACGAACCACCTCGACCTGGAGAGCCGCGAGGCACTCGAGGCAGCGCTCGAGGCCTTTCCCGGGACGGTGCTCCTCGTCTCGCACGACCGTGCGCTCCTCGACGCGGTGGCCGACCGCACGCTCGCGATCGAGGACGGCACGATCCGTTCGTACGAAGGCGGCTGGGCGGACTACGTCGGCAAGCGCGACGAGCTGGCGGCGCGGGCCGCCGAGCCGGTCGTCGAGAAGCCGAAGCCGACGAGGCAGCGGCCGCCGAAGCCGAAGTCGGCGCGGCCGAGCGAGCTCGAGCAGCTGGAGGCGGAGATCGCGGCGCGCGAGGCCGACCTCGAGCGCCTGGAGCGGCAGCTGGCGGACGACTGGGCGAACGTCGACGCCGTCGCCGCCCACCGCCGGAGCCGGGACGAGTTGCAGGCGCTCCTCGCGCGCTGGGAGCAGCTTTTCGAGCGCTCGCAGGCGTAGTGGCGCGCGGTCTCGACCTCCGCACCCTGCGCGACGGCGGCCAGCAGGCGACCGACGTGGCCGACTGGATCGCCGAGTTCCTCGAGCCGGCGAAGAGCACGCTCGATCTCGCCCACTACGACTTCAATCTGCGGCCCGAGACCGCTTCGATCGTCGGCGGCGCGATCCGCGCCGCGGCCGCGCGGGGCGTCGCCGTCCGCTTCGTCTACAACGTCGACCACCGCAACCCGATCCCGGTGCCGCCGCCTCCGGAGCCCGACGCGAAGCTGATTGCGTCCCTCGGCGTCCCGGCCCGGGCGATCGCCGGCGACCCGGATCTGATGCACCACAAGTTCGTGATCCGCGACGGCGAGACGGTCTGGACCGGGTCGATGAACTGGACCGACGATTCGTTCTCGATCCAGGAGAACGTTCTGGCGACGGTGACCTTGCCGCCTCTGGCCGCCCGCTACACCGCTGCGTTCGAGCAGCTGTGGCGGACCGGGATCGTGGAGCAGAGTGGCTTCGTCGACCCCGTGCGGCTCTCGGTCGACGGCACGCCGATCCGGGCCTGGTTCACGCCCGGCCACGGCGAGGATCTGTCCGCGCGGATCGCCAAGCAGATCGCGAGAGCCCGGCGGCGCGTGCGGATCTGCTCGCCGGTGCTGACTGCGGCGCCGGTGCTCGCGATCCTCGCGCAGCTCGCCACCGAGGGCGAGCTCGACCTCGCCGGATGCGTCGACGAGCCGCAGGTCCGGGGGGTCATCTACGAGTGGACCCGGAGCGGAAACGCCACCTGGAAGCTGCCGCTCCTCGAGCAGGCGCTGAGGGCGCCGTTCTCGGGCAAGCCGTCGACACCGTGGGAGCCGGAGGGAACGCCGCACGACTTCATGCACGCGAAGGTGACCGTCGCCGACGATGTGATCTTCCTGGGCAGCTTCAACCTCTCGCGCTCGGGCGAGCGGAACGCGGAGGACATGCTCGAGATCCACGACGCTGACCTCGCCGACCACCTGGCCGCGTTCGTCGACGAGGTTCGCGCGCTCTACCCGCGCTTCGAGCCGGACGACCGGCCACCGGTGTCAGACACCGGAGGCGCGGCACGCTCTCGGCCGACCGGCCCCAAGCCGGTCTCTGACACCGGCGAAGAGCAGCGCTAACGCGACTCGAAGGTCGCGATCAGCGCCTCGGCGACGACCTTCAGCGGCCGGCCGGAAACCTGGCTCGCCTTCCGCAGGCGCGCGAACGCCTCGCCCTCGGTCAGCTTCTCGCGCTCCATGAGCAGGCCCTTCGCGCGCTCGATCACCTTGCGCGCGGCGAGCGCCTCCGTGAGCGAGTCCGCCTCCTCGCGTACCGCGGC
>DASQWH010000078.1:0-7040 GCA_035640335.1 Gaiellaceae bacterium
TCACGGCGCCGACCGCCGCGCCGCCGCGACGGCGCGCGCCCATCTCGCCGCGGGTGAGCCCGTGCGCGCACGGGCGCTCGCCGCCGAGCTGCTCGCCCGCGCGTCTCCAGGCGCCGAACGGGCGCGGGCGCTCGTCCTCACGGCCGACGTCGAGGCGGACATCCAGCGGACGATCGCGCTCCTCCAGCAGGCGCTGGAGGAGGCCGAGGGGGAGCCGGCGCTCCAGGCGGAGATCCATGGGAAGCTGTGCCTCCCGATCCGGTTCACGAGCGGCCTGAGCGTGGCGGAACGACATGCGCGCGCGGCCCTCGCCTTGGCGAACGACGATGCGCTGCGCGCCTCGGCGCGCGGGAGTCTCGCGCTCATCCGCTTCAACTCCGGCAAGCCCGGCTCGCTTCGGCTCGCCGAGGAGGCCTACGAGCTTGCGTCCGCGCTCGGGAACGCCGAGCTCGCGGTCGATGCTGCGTTCGCGCTGGCCCACGTACTGTTCTGGTCGTATGAGCTCAATCGCGCCCGCGCGCTGCTCGAGCACCTCGACGCAGTGTGGAGCGACCGCAACGAGCGCCTGAGCGCGTCGGCGTTGTGGTACCTCGCCCTCGTCGAGGTACGCGCCGGCCGGCTGGCGCTTGCAAGCGAGTACGCGCAGCGCTCACGCGCCATCGTGCAGCAGTACGGACGCGAGGAGGACGAGTCCCCGCAGGACCTCTTCCCGCTCATGCTCGTCGCCGCCCATCGCGGCGAGCTCGACCGAGCACAGGAACTGACGCTGGTCAGCTTGCAGCGCGCAGACCGGCACGCGGCGCGGCTGAGGGCGCCGCACGCGAACGCGGGTTTCGTCGAGCTCTGGCGCGGCGACGCAGCCGCGGCCGTCGAGCGCTTCGCCGACGCTGAGCAGGTCGTGGGAGCCGGCGACGGCGGTGACCCCGGGATGACCTGGTGGCGCGCGGAGCAGATCGAAGCGTTACTCGCGCTCGGACGCGTGGACGACGCCGTCGAGCGCCTCGACGCGTGGGAAGCCGACGCGCGCCGGCTTCGACGCCGGTGGGTCGTTGCGCACGCGACGCGCTGCCGGGGGCTCGTCGCATCGGCGCGCGGCGACCTCGACGGCGCGCTTTCGCTCCTCGCCGACGCCGCCTCGCAACATGAGGCCGTTGGCGACCCATTCGGGCGCGGGCGCGCCTTGCTGGCGCTCGGCGTCGTCCGGCGGCGCGCGAAGCAGAAGCGCGCCTCGCGCGAGGCGCTCGAGGCGGCGGCGGCCGCATTCGACGACATGGGCGCCGCCGGCTGGGCGGCCCGCGCGCGGGCGGAGCTCGGAAGCATCGGCGGTCGGACGCGAACGGACGGCCTGACCAAGTCGGAGCGACGCGTCGCCGACCTCGTCGCGCAGGGGCGGACGAACGCAGAAGTCGCCGCGGCCCTCTTCCTGGCGGAGCGAACGGTCGCGAGCCACCTGACGCATATCTACGCGAAGCTCGGAATCCGGTCACGGACGGAGCTCGCGCGCAAGCTCGGCTGACGTCGCGACGTCGCCGCCGCAAAGTTCCGACGTTCTGACGTTTCCAACAGGCGCCAGCGTTCGTAGCGTCGACGGCATGCCGAGCTACCTCGTCGAGACGTTCCTCGCACGCTGCCACGCCGACGAGTGGGCGGCGGGCGAGGCGCGGGCGCGCTCGGCCGTCGAGGCCATGAACCGGACGGGGGTCGGTGTCGCCTTCGACGGAGTCATCCACGTTCCCGAGGACGAGACGTGCTTCTTCGTGTTCGTCGCGGGGTCGCCCGCCGAGGCCGCGTGCGCCGCGGATCTCGCGGAGCTCGACCCTGTCCGCATCGTCGAAGCCGTCACGTCCCGAAAGGAGACCCCATGTACCGACGAATCATCCTGAGCCTCGTCGCGCTCGCCGCCGCGCTGATCGCGCCGGGGCTCGCGCGTGCCGACATGGTCACGCAGTGGAACCAGAACGCCACCACGGTGCTGATGGCCAACCTCGCACAGCCGCCGCAGCAGTCGGTGCCGCACCTCGCGATGACGCACGGTGCGGTGTACGACGCCGTGAACGCGATCGACGGCGGCCACGAGGGCTACTTGCTCACGTCGCGTATCGGCTCGCCGTTCGACTCCAAGGACGCGGCGGCGGCGACCGCTGCCTATCGCGTCCTCTACAGCATCGTCCCGGACTCGCAGAAGCTGCTCCTCGACGCCCAGTACGCGGCGTCGCTGGCAGGCATCCCAGACGGCGTCCCGAAGACTCGCGGGATCGCAGTCGGCGAGGCTGCGGCGGCCGCGATGATCGCGGCCCGGACCGCCGACGGCCGGTTCGGTCGTCCGGGGTTCCCGCTCGACCCGCCTGGTCCGGGCGTCTGGGAGCCGACGCCGCCGGGATTCGTGAATGATCCGAACGCCTGGCTCCGGAACGTGACGCCGTTCCTGATCGAGAGCTCGTCTCAGTTCCGCACGGCGGGCCCGGACCCGCTCGGGAGCCGCCGCTACGCCCGCGACTTCAACGAGGTCAAGGAGTACGGCAGGGCCGGCGACGGATCGGCGCGGAACCCGGACCAGACCCATGCGGCCCGCTACTGGGCGGAGAACCCGCCGGGCACGTGGAGTCGCATCTTCCGCAGGCTCTCCACGCAGGAGGGGTTGTCGATCGACCAGAACGCCCGGCTCTACGCGATGCTCTACCTGACCGCCGCGGACGCGCTGATCAGCGTCTGGGACGACAAGGCGCACTACATGTTCTGGCGGCCGGTCACCGCGATTCCCCGTGCCGACACCGACGGCAACCCGCGCACGGAGCGGGAGGACGGCTGGACGCCGCTGCTCACGACCCCGCCGTACCCCGAGCATCCCTCCGGTCACACCGGGCTCAGCGGATCGTTCGTGGCGACGCTTCAGAACTTCTTCCACACCGACCACATCGGCTGGACGGACACGAACAACGCTGGGTTAACGCGCAGCTTCACGCGCTTCTCTCAGGCGATCGACGAAATCATCGACGCCCGCGTCTGGTCGGGGATCCACTTCCGCAACGCTGACGAGCAGGGTGCGCGGATCGGCCGGCGTGTCGCGAACTGGCGACAGCGGCATTACTTCCGCGCGGTTCATCCGTAACGCAAGCCTCACGCGGCAAAGAAGGAGCCCCGGCGACGGGGCTCCTTCGCGTCGCCGGCCGGACGACAGGCCGCACGGCGTACGCTCCGCCCATGAGCAACCTCAACGACCCACCGGAGTTGACAGGCGACGGGCTGCGCGCGATCAGAGTGGCGGAGCGCGCGGGTGCCGAGCACCTCGGCGCGAGCATCTACGAGCTCGCGCCCGGCGAGGAGATGGTCTTCCACTACCACGTTCAGCGCGAAGAGCTCCTGATCGTGCTCCGCGGCCGGCTCGGCCTGCGCAGCGCCGACGGGTGGGAAGAGCTGCCCGAGGGCGAAGTCGTCGCCTTTCCTCGCGGCGAGCGTGGCGCACACGGCTACCGCAACGACTCTGACACGCCGGTCCGCTTGCTGATGATCAGCGAGATGAACGCGCCGAACGTCAGCGTCTACCCGGACACGAACCAAGTCGGCATCTTCGACGCCGGCCCACGCGCGGAGCGACGGTTCGGCGCGTTGTTCAACGTCGCCGAGGCCGTCGCGGACTACGGCGGAAAGGCGGAGATCGTGCCGCCGGCGCCCGGCCCACGCCAGCGCGGCGAGCGGCCCTGACGCGTCAGGGCTGCGGAACGATCAGCTCGAAGCGAGCGCCCTCGGTTTGCGGGACGTACACGACGTCGCCGCCGTGCGCACGGGCATAGGCGCGCGCGATCGCGAGGCCGAGGCCCGGGCCGGTGGCATCCGCTGCTCGCTCGAAGCGCTCGAAGAGCCGCGGCTGCATCTCCTCGGGTACACCGTCGCCCTGGTCCTCGACCGCGATGCGGAGATCACCGTTGACGCTCGCGGCCGAGACGACGATCGGCGGCTTTCCGTAGCGCACGGCGTTCGTGAGCAGGTTCGAGACGACTCGGTCGACGACCAGCGGATCGACGAGCGCCGTCAGCTCCAAAGACGCGTCGATCTGGACGTCTGTGCCGCGCGGGATCGTTGCGCTGACGACCTCATCGAGCGCGTTCTGGACGACGATCGGCTGCGGCGCGACGGAGATGCTCCGCGCCTCGATGCGCGCGAGGTTGAGCAGCTCTTCGGTCAGCGTTCGAAGGCGCTCCGCCTGCTCGCGCCCAGCCTGGAGGAGCCCTTCGCGCGTTTCTTCCGAAAGATCGTCCCGCTCGGCGAGCGTTACCAGCACGCCGTAGACGGCAGTCGCCGGTGTGCGGAGCTCGTGCGAGGCGTTCGCGACGAATTGCGATTTGAGCTCGTCGAGCTCGATCATGCGCTCGTGCAGCTGACCACGCTCGATCGCGATCGCTACGCGGTCGGCGACGAGCTGCAGGAGCTCCACGTCCCCGCTCGTGAACGCCCGGTGGACGAGCGTGCCGACGTGGAGGACGCCGATCACGTCGCCGCGGACGACCAGCGGCACACCGAGGAGCGACTTGATCCTCTTCTCGCGGAGGATCGGGTTGAGCACGTCCGCGTGGTCGACGTCGGCGAGGACAACCGGTCTCCGTTCGGCTGCAACCCGTCCGGCAAAGCCGCGGCCGACCGGAATGCGCACGCCCTGCTCCACCTCCTCCTCGATCCCGACCGCCGCGCGCGCGACTAGTTCGTTGCGCTCTTCGTCGAGCAGCAAGACGGCGCACGTGTCGGCGTCGAGGATCTCGCGGATCCGCGGGAGCAGCACGTCCAGCAGCTCGTACAGGTCGAGGTGTGCGAGCGCCACGTCCGTGACCGCCTGCACGCGCTCGATACGCATCCTCGCCTCCCGCTCGGCCTCGAACAGGCGCGCGTGCTCGATTGCAATCGCGGCTCGCTCGGCGACGAGGCGCAGTAACTCCGTCTCTTCGGCCGTGAACCGGCGCGGCGTCAGGCTCCCGACGTGGACGACGCCGACGATGTCGCCCGCGGCGACGAGCGGCACGCCCAGCAGCGACTTGATCCCTTTCCTACGCAGGGTCGGGTTCAGGACGCCTGCGTGATCGACGTCGTCGAGGACGACCGGCCGCCGCTCTGCCGCAACTCGTCCGGCAAAGCCGCGCCCGACGGGGATACGCACTCCTTGCTCCACGTCCTCTTCGAGCCCGACGGCGGCGCGCGCAACGAGATCGTTGCGCCCCTCGTCTAGCAGCAGCACGGCGACGGTGTCGACGTCGAGGATCGTGCGGACGCGCTCGAGCAGCGTCGCCAGCAGATCGTCGAGCTGGAGCGTGGAGAGCGCCGCGTCGGTGACGAGCTGCAGGCGCCGGAGCCGCTCGGTATCAGCGGGCGCGTCCTCGGACATACGTTCGGCTGTATACCCGCGCTGCCGGAGCCGACGCACGGCCGGACCGAGAGCGCTGTGGAAAGGTACGAGTCACTGTGACAAGCACACGCCCACCCCGGTTCCGCCGAGGTACGACCCGAGCGAGTTCCCCGCCTTCATGAGAGCAGTCGTCCACGATCGGTACGGACCTCCGGAAGTGCTGCGCGTCGCGGAGGTCGAGCGGCCCGTCCCGAAGGACGACGAGGTGCTCGTCCGCGTCCATGCGTCGACGGTCACCCGCGGCGACGCGATGGGCGTGCGCAGCACCGACTACCGCTTTGCCCGCGTCGTCACTGGCATCCGCCGCCCGCGGCGAACGACCTTCGGCTCCGAGTTCGCGGGCCGGGTCGAGGAGGCCGGATCCGCAGTGACCGAGCTCCGGGTCGGCGACGACGTGTTCGGCGTCGCGCCGGGCGCCGGCGCGGAGTACGTGACCGTGCGGGAAAGCGGCGCGATCGCACCGAAGCCGACCAAGCTGACGTACGAGGAGGCTGCGGCGATCCCGGACGGCTCGCTCCTCGCGCTGACCTGCCTGCGACCCGCGGAACCGCTCCGGGGAAAGAGCGTCGTCGTCTACGGCGCGGCGGGGTCGATCGGAACGGGTGCGGTCCAGCTGCTCGTCCACCACTTCGAGGCGCACGCGACCGCGGTGTGCGACACGAAGGACGTCGAGCTCGTCCGGTCGCTGGGCGCCCGCGAGGTCCTCGACCGCTTCCGCGAGGACTTTACGAGCAACCGTGAGACCTACGACGTGATCTTCGACGCCGTCGGCAAGCACTCGTTCCGCCGCTGCCGGCGCTCGCTGAAGCCGGGCGGGATCTACATCACCGTCGACCTCGGGTTCCTGTACCACGTCCCGTTCCTCGCGCTCGCGACGCGGTTCGTCGGCAGCCGGCGTGCGAAGCTCGGCATCGGCCGGTACCGCAAGGAGGACCTCCTCCTCGTCAAGGATCTCGTCGAGCAGGGCAAGTACCGCCCGGTGATCGACCGACGCTACGTGCTGGACGAGATCGTCGAGGCGACCCGCTACGTCGAGACCGGCGAGAAGACGGGCAACGTCGTACTCCACGTGCGCGAATCGGCGACCGGTGACGAGCCCGCGGCTACCACGCGCGAAGAGGAGGTGCCGGCCTGAGGCCGGAGACCCGCACGCGATGATCTCGCACCCACGACGGCGTATCGCCGTCCGCCGGCTGGCGGCTCTCGCCGCCGATCTTCTCGACGCCTCCACCTTGTGCGCGATCGCGACGGTCGACCGACACGGGCGCGCATACGTCAACACCGCCTACTTCGCATGGAGTAGGCAGTTCGAGATCGTCTGGCTCTCGGAGCCGCGAGCGCAGCACTCGAAGAACCTCGTGGCCAACGGCTCGGTCGCGATCGCGGTCTTCGACTCGACGCAGTCCTGGGGCAACCCTGACCGCGGCATCCAGCTCTTCGGCCGTGCAGAAGCCGTCGACGCGGCTGGGGCCGAGGTCGCGGCCGTCCTCTACGCGGCGCGGTTCCCGCGTTTCGCGGATGGCCGCCCGCGCGCGTACCGCTTCTACCGGTTCCGGGCCGACCGGCTCAAGGTCTTCGACGAGAACGCCCTCGGCGGGGGCACGTTCGTCACCGCCCGTCTCGACCGCACGCGGCGACCCGTCTGGGA
>DASQWH010000079.1:0-10068 GCA_035640335.1 Gaiellaceae bacterium
CGAGGCCGCCACTCCGGGTGCGGTGCCTCCCATTGCCACAGGCCTGGCTGGAACTCACGCACGAGCGCGGATGCTAAGGGAACCCGTGGGCCGCACTCCGCTCGGCGGCTGACCGTCGCCCTTAGACGGGACCGGACTATCTCCGAGCTGGGGCTCCGGGGCAGACGCGCTCGTAGCTGCGCCCGGCCACGAAACGTCTCCACTCCTCGCGCGTGAAATTGCGCCCGGCCACGCGACAGGCCTGGTCCGCCCACGCGTCCACGGTGACCGGCCAGCGGTACGCGCTGCCGTCGGCGTAGGCGGAGAACAGGTAACGGCCGTTCGGCGTGTACGCGACGTTGCCCCACGAGCCCTCCCCTCCGGGGAAGTCGTCTCCGAGTTGCTGGAGGGTCGAAGTCACCCAGACCTTCGTGTGACCGCTGGAGCCGCCGGAGGTTGCGAACATCTTGCCGTCCGGCGCGAACGCGATTGCGCTCACCGGAGCCTGGGCGGCGAGAGTCGGGTGACCGAGCCCCTTACCTGTCTTCGGATTCCAGAGGTTGACGATGCCGGCCCAGGAGCCGCTCGCGAGCGTCCCGTCGGGCGAGAACGCAACGCTGGTGACGCTGACGGGGGCCGTCTGCGGACGGATCGTCCGTTCCGCCCGGCCCGTGTGTCCATCGACCACGAGCACACGCCCGTCTTCGGTAGCGACGGCGACGGTCGAGCCGTCCCGAGAGACGGCGACCGCGTTGCCGTACGTGTGCAAGTTGATCGGGTTGCCGCCGACGAGCCGGCCGTCGCGCCAGATCGCGAGCTCCCCTTCGCGCGGTGGCGGCGCGCCGGTCCTGGGATCGGGGCCGTCCCAGGCGTCGACGGCCGCGACCACCTGGCCTCCCGCCGCGCTCGCTATGGAGCGCAACTGCCCCTGGTTCGATAGGCCGCGTAGGCCGGTCACTGGTTTCGGTTCGGTTCCGGCGACATCCCAGATCTGAACGAGTCCACGGTCGCCGCCGAGGACGAAGCGGTCACCAGCCCATGCGCCCGCTCCGGCGATTCGCCGCTTCGGTAGCGAAATCGTCGCGACACGTCGCAGGGTCGAGGTCGAGAAGAGGTGGACCTTGGACTGTTCGACGGTCGTCGCAAACGACCGCCCGTCCGGGGAGACGGCGAGGAGCGGGGCAGCATCCAAAGTCTGGGCGCGCACTCCGGCGACGCCGAGCTTGAACGGGCTGCCGAAGCGTCGATTTCCGCCGAGGTCGTACTGGAGGATCGTGCCGTCGAGGCTGGGCGTGTACAGCGTCTTCCCGTCGGCGCTGAAGTCCGGCCAGAGGATGCGGCCCCCGTGCCCCGTGAGCCGCTCGAGCGGGGCACCCGTCGCGGGATTCCAGAGGATCGCGAGCGCATCGTCGCCCGCGCTGACGACGGTGCGGGAGTCGGGGGAGAAGGCCATGCGTGCCACACCTGCCGAGTGTGCCCCGGTGCCGGCGACCTCCTTCCCCGTGGCGACATCGAAGAAGTGCACTGTGCCGTCACCGAGGCCGTAGGCGAGCGTGCGACCGTCGGGGCTGAGCGCGCCGCTCACGAACTCAGGCTTCAGTCGCGGCCCCGGCACCTGGGAGATGCGCCGCATCGTCGCAGCGTTCCAGGTCGAAATCGCCCCGTTGGTCGCGACGACCAGCCGGCCTTTCGGCGTCAGGGTGGCGGCAATGATCCCGTTGGCACGGAGCGGTACGAGACGTGGCGGGCCGGGATGCTTCAGCCGCCAGGTTTCGACGTAGGTCGCGCCCTGACTGCCGTCCTCGTTCCACACGGCCCAGACCAAGAAGGCGCGCCGGCCATCCTGGGTGACCAGGGCGGGCTCGAAAGGTGTCGACGGTGTGGTCTGCCAGAGCTTGCTGAGGAGGAACTTGCCGAAGGCATTCCCGGTGCGGGGGTCGAGGAGCGTGTAAGCGGGCGGGTCGCCGGGGGCCGCCGCGAACAGACGGCCCGTCGACGGGACGAACGCGTAGTCCGCGTTGACGAGCGGCTGCGTCCGGATCAGTCGATGCGTGCGCGTGTCGAAGAAGCGCATCACGTTGTTGTTCGACGACACGGCGATCATGCGGCCGTCGGGGGAGACTCTGACTTGCTGCGGACGGTCCTCGATCGGGACCGTGAACGTCCCCGTCACCGCAGGCTCACGCAGCAGCGTCCCGAGCAGCGTCCCTTCCGTCTGCAGCGAGCGGTCGAGCTCGAGCGACTCGCGCGCGAGCAACATGGACAAGTCGATGCGCGGCTGGGACAAGGCTTCGGCGCCGAGCTGACGCCCGAGGGCGACGCGTGCCTTGTCCTGCGCGTCCGACCGCTGGAGCAGGGCGAACACGCCGGCGGCGATCGCCGCGAGCAGGAGAACGCCGACTCCTACCAACAGACCTTTGAGGCGGCGGTTCGTCCGCCGCTGGCGCGCCAGCTCTCGCTCGCTCTCGGCCCTGCTCTCGGCGAGGAACTCCCGTTCGAGCTCGTTCAGCTCCTGCTGGCGGCCCGCGGCCCAGTCGAGGGTGGCGGACAGGCGTGCGCCGCGGTAGAGCTCCGCATCGTCGCGGTCGGCCCCGTCCCAACGCTTCGCACTCTGGGTCAGGTGCTCGCGGAGCTCCCGACCCTGGGCGTCCTCCGTGAGCCATTCCTGGAACCGCGGCCACTCCCGGAGCAGTGCCTCGTGCGCGACCTCGATGGCGCTGTCGTGTGCCGTGAGCAGCCGGTCGTCGGTGAGGCGGGCGACGACCGAGGCGAGCACTGGGTCACGCTCCAGATCCAGCTCGGAGAGAGGAACCGTACGCCGCGCGAGTGCTCCCTCCTCGCCGGTGCTGACCAGCCGCATGAAGAGGCGGCGGGCGGCAGAGCGCTCCCCTTCGGTCAGGTTTTCGTAGGAGCTGTCCGCCAAGCGCGCAACCGCGCCACGGACGCCCCCGAGGGTCTCGTGCGCCTCCAGCTTGAGCCAGCCGTCACTGCGCGCCATCCACAGCTCGACCAGCGCGGTCGAGAGGAGCGGCAGCCCGCCCGGCTCGTCGCCGATCTCGGTCACGACGGCTTCCGCAAGCGACGATTCCACTCGGAGTCCGGCTCTGCGCGCGGGCAGCTCGACTGTGCGCCGGAGCTCGTCGGAGCTCATGGGGCCGACGAGCACCAGGTTGGCAGCGAGCAATTCCGCGAGCTCCGGATACGCCGCGCACTCCCCCGAGAAGTCAGCCCGCAAGGCGAGGACGACGACCGCTCGCTCCGGATCTCTCGCGAGGGCGACGACCTGGTCGACGAACCGGCTGCGCTCCTCGTCGTTCTGACAGGTCGTGAAGAGCTCCTCGAACTGGTCGATGACCAGGACGAGCCGCTCGTCTCCGTCCTGTTTTGAGGGCGACGCCGAATCCAATGCGGCGAGCGGGTGCTCGCCCGGACGCATGACCACCGACCGCCAGCGCTCGCTCCCCGGGAGCAGGCCGGCCCTGAGCGAAGGCACCAGGCCGGCTGCGATGACGGACGACTTGCCGCTTCCGGAGGCGCCCACGACGGCGAGCAGGCCGACCCCTACGGTCCGCGCCGCCAGCTCGCCGACCAGACGCTCGCGACCGAAGAAGAGGCGGGCGTCCTCCTCCTCGAATGAGGCCAGGCCCTTATAGGGACACTCGCCGGTGCCCGGCTCGAACGGCTCGCCTTCGCCTCCGTAGAGCCGCGCGAGCTTGAGGCCGATGACGTTGTTCGCGAACTCGAGGTCGGCGCTCCGCTCGCGGCGTTCCGTCGCGAGGAACTCGGCCGCGGCGGCGAGCCGTCGGGTCGCCTCCCGCTCGGCCCAGTCGCTCATCACCTCGTGCACACGTCCGGGCACACCGCCCGAGGCGCGCTCGATCGACTCGAGCGGCACGTCCTGCACGTCGGCTCCGGCGTAGAGGCGCGCGACCTCACGCACATCCGCGGCATCGAGCGGTCCTAGCCGGCGGTGTCCGTCTCCTCTGCGGTCGGCGTGGTCGATCAGCCGCGCCACGGCGCGGCTTGCCTCGGGATCCCGAACGAGGACAACGATGAGAGTTGGAGCGGTCTCGATCGAGTCCACCAGCTCGGACAGGGTCGGCGCGACCGCCTCGCCCGTCACGTCGAAGTCGTCCAGCACGACGAGCGTCGGCCGCGGATCGGTGACGGCGTCGCGAATGGCAGCCTGGGCGAGCGCTGCTGCAGTCCCGCCCGCTCCCGCGTACGACACCGCCGCGCCGCTCGAATGCGCGAAGTCGGCCAGCTCGGAGGCCAGCCGCGATTTCCCCGTCTTGGCGGGACCCGAGACGAAGACGACGCGGCCGTAGCTCCGGCGCGCCTGCCGCCAGGTGCCGCGAAGCCAGGCGAGCTCATGCTCTCTGCCGACCAACGGCGTGTCGAGCTCCAGCTCGATCGGCAGCGGAGGCGCCGGGGCGCGCAGGTCGGCGACCGGAGAGCGCTCATGCGCGATGACCTCGATCAGCTCTACGGGCTGCTCGAATCCCTTGAGCTCCGAACTGCCGGCGGAGGCAAAGGTCAGACCAGGAATCGCGCCTGCGCGATCGGCCACCTGCGAGGTCACGAGGACTTGCCCGGCGGCGGCCTTTGAGCAGAGCCGTGCCGCTGTGTTCAGAGCAGCCCCGCGGAAGCCGTCCTCGACGGGCACAGCCTCGCCGACGTCGATGCCAACCCAAACGAGCAGCGGCAACGTGGCGTCGGCAGCCACCTCCTCTTCGCAGACGGCCTGGAGCTCCACGGCCGCCCTCACGGCCTGATCTGGGGATGTGAAGACGGCGAGCACCTCGTCACCGCGCAGCTCGATCACGCGGCCGTTTCGAGCCTCTACCGAATCACGGGCGACCTCGGCGAATCTCTTGGCGAGCCGCGCCGCCTCGGCGTCCCCGCGCTCGCGGGTGAAGCTCGTGTAGCCGCGAACGTCGCCAATCAAGAACGTCCGCTCGAGAGGCCCTGCCGCAGCGCCCTCGATCGCTCCGGTGCCGCTGCCGGTCGCGACGTTGCTCATCGAGCGAATGATCCCTCGACAGCCCCCATGGATTCAAGACGCGCGGAGCGTGACGACCTTGCTCCACCGCCGCCGATGCCGCCTTGGCCAGCGTCGGCTCACTGCGGTCACGAATCCAAAAGACGAACCGAGCGAAGTCATCATGGCCCGCCGAAGGCGGGCCGGACTCCGCTCGGGAGTGGAGGCGGCGGGAATCGAACCCGCGTCCGTGAGCCGCTCCGAAAGAGCCTCTACAAGCTTAGGCTGCCCTTGCGATTCGCCCGCCGGCCGGTGTGCAGCCGACCTACCGTCGGGCTAGTCATCCTTTGGTGTCGCGCTTCGGGCGATTGACTCTCCCTCGGCGCCGAGCCCGTTTTCTGACGCCGCTACCCGAGCCACGGGCCGAGCCCGGAGCGACGCGCCTCACTGTGGTTTAAGCAGCGAGAGCGAGTGCGGAGTTGTCCTTCGCACTTGCGTTTGATCCCGGTTGTTTTACGAGGCCGACCGGGGACCTCGGCTTGCAGCTCAGCCGGAGAATCGACCACGTCGAAACCTGATCGCCCCCGTATGTCGCCCAAATTGTAGCCGGCCTGCCTGCATCCTCGATCGCCCACGACATGGCTGAAAAGAACAATTCATCCGGTTCGGAAGCAAAAGTGGGCAGATGGCCAGCGAAACCTCCGAGGCGTACAAACTCGCTTACGACGAAGCTGTTCGCGGTCTTGCGCAGCAGCAATCGCGCCTCGACGATCTGCGCGCCCGTGCGGGAATCCTCCTTTCGGCTGCGGCCATCGCGACGTCGCTTCTCGGTGGGACGGCGTCGGACGAAGGAAATGCCACGGCCTGGGTCTGGGGCGCCGTCGCGTGCTTCCTCGGCGTCAGCGGGCTTGCCTTGGTCCTACTACTGCCGCGTAGATGGGAATTCACCGCGGTCCCGCGAAGGATCATCCGCATCTACATCGAGACGGATGACCCACTTCCGGTCGACATGATCCAGCGCGATCTGGCGCTTCATATGGAAGACAGCTACGTCAGGAACGAGGTGGGTCTCGATGCGATGTTGCTTCGCTTTCGCATCGCTCTCGGCTTGCTGTCCCTCGAGGTGATCGCCTGGACAATCGATATCGCTACGCGGAGCTAGACTGGTTTTCGTGGCTGACAAGCCTTCAAATCCTCGGCCGGAGCCTCAGCGGCCGAGTCCCATGGGCACCGAAGGCCGCACGTCCTCCGGCGCGGACAAGAAGTCGTAATTACCTGCGCGACTTGAGCGCGCGCTCCATCTGCCGGTCCGCCTCGCGCTTCGCGATCTCGCGCCGCTTGTCGCGCTGCTCCTTACCGCGCGCGAGGGCGAGCTCGACCTTGGCACGGCCGTCCTTGAAGTAGAGCCGCACGGGCACGAGCGTGAGGCCGCGCTCCCGCACCTTGCCGTAGAGGGAGTCGATCTCACGGCGGTGGAGGAGCAGCTTGCGATCGCGGTCCGGGTCGTGGTTCTGGATCCCGGCCTGGTCGTACGCGTCGATGTGCGCGCCGACGAGCCACGCCTCGCCCTCCCGAACGTCCGCGTAGGCCTGCTGAAGGCTCGCGCGGCCCTCACGCAGCGACTTGACCTCGCTCCCGGCGAGCACGAGGCCGGCCTCGAAGCGCTCGAGGAAGTGGTAGTCGTGCCGCGCCTTGCGGTTTTCCGCGATGAGCTTCTCGCCCTTGGCCATGGCTCGATTGTAGGAAGGCGCCTAGCGCCGGCCTCGCCGCCGCCCTGCTCGCGACCCTTGACGGCGCCGACCTGCTCCGCTGGCGGCTCGTTCGGCAAGCGTGAGCTCGACCTTCCCCTCCGTGCGGCGGATGTCCTCGACGCGAACCTCGATTCTGTCGCCGAGCCGGTAGGGCTTGCCGCCCCGCCGGCCGACGAGCGCGGCGCCGAGGTCGTTCATCTGGAAGTAGTCGCCTGGGATCCGCCGCGCGGGAACGTAGCCCTCGAAGACGCCGCCGAACCGGACGAAGAGGCCGCTGGGGATGACGCCGATGATCTCGCCGTCGAACGGGTCTTCCCAGCCCCGGTCGTAGAGCTCCGCCTCGAGCAGCCACGCCAGGCAGATCTCGTCGGCGCGCCACTCGACCTGCGCCGCTTCGCGCTCCTGCAGCGAAGTGTGCGCGGCGAGCCCGGCGGGATCCTCGGGGAGCGGGTCGTCGCCCTGACCGAGCTCGCGGAGCAGAGCACGGTGGCACACGAGGTCGGGATAGCGGCGGATCGGCGACGTGAAATGGCAGTAGGCAGTGCTCGCGAGGCCCGAGTGGCCGAGATTCTCCGGGTCGTAACGCGCTTGCTTCAGAGCGCGCAGGACCAGCGCCGGAAAGGCCTCCACCCCGCGCCCCGCCCGCCCGACGTACTCCGTGACCCGCTCGCTCGCCTCGGCCGCGACGCGAGCAGCGTCGGCGGGGCTCATCGCCTCGGCCGCGGGAGCCGGCGGAGTCGGCACGCCCAGGTCGGCGAGCTTCGCCAGCAGCAGCTGGATCGACTGCGGCTCGGGACGCTCGTGCACGCGGTAGAGCGCCTCGCGGCGCCGGCCGGCGAGCAAGGCCGCAACGGCCTCGTTGGCGAGGATCATCAGCTCCTCGACGAGCATGTGCGCGTGCGGCTCGGACTCGAACCACGCCCGGTCGACTCCGCCACGACCGTCGAAGGCGAACTGGATCTCCCGGCTCTCGACGCGTAGCGCACCGCGCTCGAACCGGCGGCTGCGGAGCTCCGTCGCGAGCCGCTCCGCGAGCCGTAGCTCATCTGCCAGCTCGTGCTGCTCGGCTCCGTCGAGGATGCGCTGAACCTGCCCGTACGTGAAGCGCTCGTCGCTCCGGATGACGGACCGGTAGAAGAGCGGCTCGCCCTCGGGTGGGAACTCGACGGTGACGCAGAGCCGGTCCACGTACGGCCGCAGCGAGCACGCATCGTCCGCCAACTCGTGCGGCAGCATCGGCGCCACGAGCCCCGGCACGTAGACCGAGTTCGCCCGCGCAGCCGCGCCTCGGTCGAGGGGCGACCCCGCGGGAACGAACCAGGACACGTCGGCGATGTGCACCCAGGCGCGCAGGCCGTCGCCTTCCGCCCGCACCGAGACCGCGTCGTCGAAGTCCTTTGCGGTCTCGGGATCGATCGTGAACGCGACGAGGTCGCGAAGGTCGGCCCGGCCTTCGAGCTCGGCGTCCGGCAGCTTGAACGGCTCGAAGTCGGTGCGCAGGCCCTCGTCGACGAGTAGCGCCTCGAGCACGTTCTCGATCCGCTTCGAAGAGCCGAGCACGCGGTCGACCCGGGCCCGACCACGCCCTTTGCGCACGACGACGAGGTCGCCGACGAGCGCGTCGCCGAGGGTCTTGCGGTCGAGCACGAGCGGCAGTCCTGGCGTGAAGTACGGCTCGCCGACGGTCAGCTTGCCGCGGCGCGCGACCTCGACGACGACGGTGTCTATACGTGCAGGAAGCGGCGGAGCGTGAGCCCCGAGCCGGCTGCGCCGAGAGTGAGGCCGACCGCGATCAGGATCATCGCGTTCCAGAAGAACGCAAGCGCGTGCACCTGCGAGTCGGTCCGGTCGCCTTCGTGAAGGATCGCCGGTAAGACGAGCTCCTTGCCGAGGAAGAGCAGGAGGACCGCGGCGAAGGAGCCGGCCAGCGCGCAGATCATTCCTTCGAGCACGAACGGGCCGCGCACGAACCAGTTCGAGGCGCCGACCAGCTTCATCACCTCGATCTCACGGCGCCGGGCGAAGATCGAGAGGCGGATCGTGTTCCCGATCAGGATCGTGGCCGCGATCAGCAGCACGGCGATGCCGAGGATCGACAGCACGGTGAAGACGCGTGCGACCTGCAACACGCGCTCCGCCGTCTTCTTGCCGTACTTCACCTTCTCCACTCCGGGCGGCTTCTGGGCCCCCGAGACGCTGTCCGCGATCGCCTGCGTGTACTCGCCCTTGACCGGCTGCACCTTGAACGAGGCCGGGAACGGATTGGCGGCGAGCTGCTCGAGGAGCTCGGGAGCCTTCTCCTTCATGATCGTGTAGGCCTCGTTCTTCGAGATGTACTCGACGGATTTGACGCGACGGGTGTCGGACTCGAGGCGCTCGCGGATCGCGTTCGTCTGCGCCGCGGTCACCTCGCGGCCGCAGGTCGTGTCGGTGCAGAGAAAGACCTCGACGAGCAGCTTCTTCTTCTGGTGGTCGCTCCATGCCATGGCCCACGTGCCGAGCGCGATCAGCAGCCCGACGAGGAACATGCCGATGAGCACGGTCATCGTCGCCGCAGCCGTCGTCGACAGGCTTGCGGTCATCGAGCGCCACGCCTCGGCAGCGACGACGCGGAACCTCATTCGGAGGCGTACCCTCCGCGGCGCTCGTCGCGCGCCAGGCGGCCGTCCTCGAGCGCGATCACGCGCTTCCGCATCTTGTCGACCATCTCGCGGTCGTGAGTGACCATGAGCACCGTCGTCCCGGAGCGGTTGATGCGGTAGAGGAGCTGCATGATCCCGACCGACGTGTCCGGGTCGAGGTTCCCCGTCGGCTCGTCGCAGACGAGGAGCGGCGGGTGGTTCACGAACGCGCGCGCGATCGAGACCCGCTGCTGCTCCCCGCCGGAGAGCTCGTCGGGGTAGGAGCTCATCTTGTGCGCGAGGCCGACGAGGTTGAGCACCTCAGGCACCTTGCGGCGAATGGCGCCCGCGCCCTCGCCCTGCACCTTGAGCGCGTAGGCGACGTTCTCGGACGCCGTGCGGTTCGGGAGCAGCTTGAAGTCCTGGAAGACGCACCCGAGATTGCGCCGGAGCTGCGGAACTTTCGAGCGCCGGAGCCGTCCGAGATCGCGACCGGCGACGATGATCCGCCCCGAGGTCGGCTCGAGCTCCTTCAGGAGCAGGCGGATGATCGTCGACTTGCCGGAGCCCGACGCGCCGACGACGAAGACGAACTCGCCCTTCTCGATCACGAACGAGACGTCCGAGAGGGCGGCGACGTTCGGCTCGTAGACCTTCGTCACCGAGTCGAAGGCGATCATCGAGCGGGCGCTCGCGACGGGCGCCTCGGGCTGCCCGTTCTGCTCTGCGACCGCGA
>DASQWH010000080.1:0-2939 GCA_035640335.1 Gaiellaceae bacterium
GGCAGCTTCTCCTCGAGCTCACGGCGCACCGCCGCCGGGAAGCCGGACGTGTGGCCGACGAAGTCGAGCTCGCCCTTCGTGTTGTAGAGCCCGAGCAGGAGCGTCGAGATGCGGTCCTCCGCCTTCTCGCTGTAGCGGTAGCCGACGATCACGCAGTCGGCGGTCTTGTACTTCTTGACCTTGACGACCGCCTCGCGCGAGCCGGGCATGTACGGCACCCCGAGCCGCTTTGCGACGACGCCGTCGAGCCCGGCCGCCTCGAGCCGCTCGAGCCAGCGACCGGCGTCCTCGGCGTCACGAGAGTAGGGCGAGAGCGTGAACTTGCCGGCCTTGCGCTCGAGCTCCTTGCGGCGCTTCTCGAGCGGCAGCTCGTGGAGCGGCTTTCCCCGCCAGAGGAGGATGTCGAAGGCGACGAACTGGGCCGGGATCTCCGCGGACAGCTTGCGGATGCGGCTCTCCGCCGGGTGCAGGCGGAGCTGCATCGCGTCGAAGTCGAGCTGGCCCTTCTTGGAGATCACGATCTCGCCGTCGAGCGCGGAGTGAGGCGGCAGGAGCTTGCCGAGCGGAGCGAGCTCGGGGAAGTAGCGGAGCAGCGGCCGGCCGTTGCGGCTCCAGAGCGCGAGCTCGCCGCCGTCGTTCTCGAGGATGCCGCGGAACCCGTCCCACTTGGGCTCGTACTGCCACTCGCCGTCGGGCAGCTCCTCGACGAGCTCGGCCTCCATCGGCGGGAACGGGACGTTGCGGCCAGGCATCAGCGCTCTAAGCTAACCCGAATGGGTCGAGTCGCCGTCACAGGTCTCGGAGCCGTCACCCCGATCGGCAACGACGTCGCGTCCACGTGGGAAGCGGCGAAGGCCGGGCGCAGCGGCATCGACTTCATACAGTCGTTCGACGCGAGCGGGTTCCCCGTGCGCGTCGCGGCCGAGGTCAAGGGCTTCGAGCCGAACGGCGTCGTCTCCTCGAAGGAGGCGCGCCGCCTCGACCGGAACGTCCTTCTCGCGCTCGGGGCCGCGAAGGAGGCGATCGGCGATGCGGGGCTCAATGGATTCGACCCCGCGCGCGTAGGGGTCGTCTTCGGTTCCGCGATCGGCGGCTTCCTCGGGATCATGGAGCAGCACGAGGTCCTCCAGGAGCGCGGGCCGGCCCGCGTCTCGCCGCACTTCCTGCCGAACGTGCTCGTCGACTCGGCGAGCGGGCAGCTCGCGATCTCGCTCGGCCTGCGCGGCCCGAACTATGCGCCCGTCTCGGCTTGCGCGACCGGCTCGCATGCCGTCGGCGAGGCGGCCGAGATCATCCGGCGCGGCGACGCGGACGCGATCCTCGCCGGCGGCACAGAGGCCTGCATGCATCCGCTGATCCTGGCCGGCTTCTGCGCGATGCGCGGGCTCGCCGCGGAGGACGAGCACCCGCCGCGCGCCTCACGGCCTTTCGACGCGACCCGCGCAGGGTTCGTCATGGGCGAGGGGGCGTGCGTGCTCGTGCTCGAGGACCTCGACGCGGCGCAGGCCCGCGGCGCGCAGGTGTACGCCGAGGTGCTCGGCTACGGCGCGTCGAACGACGCGTACCACATGGCGGCGCCCGACCCGGAGTCCGTAGGAGTCGCCGAGATGATGCGCGCCGCCCTCGCGCGCGCGCGCGTGGACCCGACCGAGGTCGGCTACATCAACGCCCACGGGACGTCGACGCCGCTCGGCGACCTCGCCGAGACGAAGGCGATCAAGGACGTCTTCGGCGATCACGCCTACGAGCTCGCCGTCTCGTCGACGAAGTCGATGATGGGCCACTGCTTCGGGGCGGCCGGGGCGATCGAGGCGATGATGTGCGTCCTCGCGCTCCACCACGGGGTCCTGCCGCCGACGATCAACTACGAGCACCCGGATCCCGAGTGCGACCTCGACTACGTGCCGAACGAGGCGCGTGAGGCGAAGATCGACGTCGCGCTGTCGAACGCGATGGGGCTCGGCGGCCACAACGGCTGCGTACTGATCGCGCGGGCCGAGCGGACATGAGCTTCATCGTCGAGTCCCAGGTCGAGCAGTACGCCGAGGAGCACACCACGCCCGACGGCGAGCTCTTCGAGCGGCTCGCGGCCGAGACACGGGAGAAGACGAGCGCGCCGCAGATGATGGTCGGCCGCATCGAGGGCCGGTTCCTGGCCACGCTCGTGCGACTCTCCGGCGCGCGCCGCATCCTCGAGCTGGGGACGTTTACCGGCTACTCGTCGATCTCGATGGCCTCCGCGTTGCCCGACGACGGTCGCATCATCACGTGCGACGTCGACCCCGACGCGACGGCGATCGCGCGCCGCTACATGGACGAGAGCGGGCACGGCGACAAGATCGAGATCCGCCTCGGCCCCGGCCTCGAGACGATTCGGGAGCTCGAGGGGCCGTTCGACCTCGTCTTCATCGACGCGGACAAGCCCAACTACGTCAACTACTACGAGGCGACGCTGCCGCTGCTCGCGGACGACGGGCTCCTGATCGCCGACAACGTCCTCTGGTCGGGGCGCGTCGTCGACGACGACGGCGACGAGTCGACACGAGCGATCAAATCGTTCAACGAGCATGTAAGAAGCGATCCGCGCGTCGTCTCGGTGATGCTGACCGTCCGGGACGGCATGACGCTCGTGCGCAAAGCCTGATCAGAAGCCGGTCCGCGACTTGTGTCGGTCAGGTGCGCCGGCGTGGCTTCCCGGTCAACCTGCTCGTCGGCCGGGGCCGTCGCTAGGCGACCAACAACCCAAAGCAAACGACGAAGCGGGGGCTCCGCTCTTTTCAGCCCTGGTTACTCGGCCGCGTCGACGAGCTCGGGCGCCAGCTCGTCCGGCGAGGTGATCACGACCGCTGCCTGATTCAGGGCCGCTGCGCTCGGCGGGAACGCGGGATTCGGCAGTGCGATGACCCGCATCCCGGCCGCCGCGGCGGCTCGGATCCCGT
>DASQWH010000081.1:0-11607 GCA_035640335.1 Gaiellaceae bacterium
TCGAGGATCCGCTCCTTGACCTTGTCGAGGTCGTAGTGGTCCTCGTCGAGCACCTTGCGCGCGCGGTCGAGGTCGAGATCGTCCTCCGTCGTCAAAGACCAGGGCAGGCTCAGGATCCACTCGAGGTACGTGCGGATGACGCCGTACTCGGCTGCGGCCGAGGGCAGCTTCTCGAGGCGGGCGAGCTCGCGGTCGACGGCCTTGCGCGTGTCTTCCGGGAGCTCGATCGCGGCGGCCCGCTCGCGGAGCTCCTTCAGCTCCGCCTGCTGCTCGTCGCCCTCGCCGAGCTCCTCCTGGATCGCCTTCAGCTGCTGGCGTAGGAAGTACTCGCGCTGCGAGCTCTCCATCTCGGACTGGACCTGCGACTGGATCTTCGTGCCCAGCTCGACGACCTCGAGCTCGCGGTTGAGGATGACGACGATCTCGCGCAGGCGCTTCTCGACGTTCGCCTCCTCGAGAAGCTTCTGCTTCTCCTCGGTCGTGAGCCGTAGCGTCGAGGCGACGAGGTGGCAGAGCGCGCTCGGGTCCTCGACGTTGGCGGCCGCGAGCCCGAGCTCCTCGGGGAGGTACGGGAGCAGGCTGATGATTCGCGAGAACAGCGTCTTCGCCGTTTGCGTGAGCGCCTGCACCTCGCGCGTCTCGGGCACGATCTCGGGCACCTCGGCAAACTCGCCGACGAGGTACGGCTCGTCGCGGACGCGCCGCTCGAGCCGGATGCGGCGCAGGCCCTGCACGAGGATCCGCTGCGTCCCGTCGGGGACGCGGATCATCTTCTGGACGAGAGCCGCCGTGCCCACCTCGTACAGGTCGTCCCAGCCCGGCTGCTCGACTTCGGGCGAGCGCGACGCGACGAGCGCGATCAACCGGTCGCCCGCGACGGCGTCGTCGATGAGCTTGATCGAGCGCTCCTGGCCGATGGCAAGCGGGAGCAGCGAGTCCGGGAAGACGACGGTCTCCTTCAGCGGGAGGACCGGCAGCGTCGGCGGAACCTCGACGTCCTCGGGCGTGAACTGGTCGTCGAACTCGACTTCGCTCATCGCTTCGCCGCCTTGATCGGGATCGCCGTGCGCGGAATCGGCGCCGGCTTCTTCGCCGCGGGCAGCACGATCGTCAGCACTCCGCGCCGGTAGCTCGCGCGAGCGGCTTCGACGTCGATGCCAGGCGCGACCGCGACCTGGCGCTGGAAGCGCCCGTAGTCGATCTCCATCTGCTGGTAGACGCGGCCCGTGCAGCGTGGGCGCCGCCGCTCTCCCGCGATGAGGAGCGTCTGGTCGTCGACGACGATCTGGATTCGTTGCGGATCGACTCCGGGCAGCTCGACGACGACGGTCATCTCGCCGCTCCGCTCCGACCGGTAGACGTCCACGGCGGGGCGAAACCCGCCGCGTCTCCGGGTGAAGCGGGGAACCTGCCAGAGGTCGGCAAAGAGCTCTTCCATCTCGTCTCGCAGCCTGTCGATCGGATCGCGCGCCATCGCCGGATGGTAGCGCTCCAGGGCCGTCTGACCGCCTCGCGCACGGCCGTGCGCGGCCGACTTGACGCGGCTGCTAGTGACCACTAACCTAGTGCACGCTAACAGTCGAACTGGAGGTGGAGGAGGACTTTCGATGGGACGTTGGGCACACACGATGATCCGTTTTCGCTGGGCCGTTCTGGGGGTCTGGCTCGTTCTGTTCCTCGCGGCCGGAGCGGCCTCGTCGGGTCTCTCCGACCTGCTCACGAACCGGTTCACGCTGCCGGGCTCTGACAGCGAGGACGCCGCGACGATCCTCAAGGACCACTTCGGCCAGAAGCCGGAGGGCTCGTTCTCGGTCGTCGTCAAAGGCGCGCCGGGAACCGCCGACTCGCTCGTGCCCAAGACGCGTCTGGCTGCGCAGCGGGCCGCACGTGAGCTTCCGACCGGCAAGGTCGTCGACGTGCGTGCGGTGTCGCCCGACGTCGTCAGCGCGACGATCGCCTCGGAGCTTCAGCCCGCCGATGCGAAGGGCCACACCGGCGACATGCGCGACGCCGCCGGCACGATTCCGGGCGCTCAACTCTGGATCACGGGCCAGTCCGCGGTCGAGCACGACCTCGACCCGGTCTTCGCCGAGGACCTGAAGGTCGGCGAGCTCTTCATCGCGATCCCGATCGCGATGGCGATCCTCATCTTCGTCTTCGGGACGCTCGCGTTCCTGCTCCCGATGCTGCTCGCATTGGCGTCGATCCCGGTCACGCTCGGGATCATCTGGATTTTCGCGAACTTCATGGACCTGTCCACGTACCTGCAGAACCTGGTCATGCTGATCGGGCTCGGGATCGCGATCGACTACTCGCTGCTCATGGTCTACCGCTACCGCGAGGAGCATCGCGCGGGCAGGAGCAGGGAGGAGGCGGTCGCCCGGACGCTCGAGACCGCCGGCCGGGCCGTGATCTTCAGCGGCACGGCCGTCGCGATCGGGCTGGCACTGATGCTCTTCATGCCGCTGCCGTTCATGCGTGGCTTTGGCCTCGCCGGGCTGCTGATCCCGCTCGTCTCCGTCCTCGCGGCGATGACGCTGCTGCCCGTGCTCCTCTACCTGCTGGAGGATCGGCTCGACCGCGTCCGGCTCGTGCCCAAGCGGGTGATCGAGCGGCGTGCCGACCACGAGCGCGGCTTCTGGGCCCGGCTCGCGCCGGCGATCATGCGCCGCCCGCTCGTGTTCGCAGGCGCGACGGCCGCCGCGCTGCTCCTGTTCGCCTGGCCGGTGACCAAGCTCGACCTCGGCCCGGGAACGAACGAGGGCATCCCGCAGAACCTGCAGGCCGTGCAGGGCCTCAACGTCCTGACCGACGCCGTCGGCGAGGGCGCGATCGCACCGACGGACATCGTCATCGACACTGGCAAGGCCGGCGGCGGGAAGGACCCCGAGGTCAAGGCCGCGCTGGGGCGGCTGACCGGCCAGCTGCGGGGTGACGCCGAGGTCGCCGACGTCGTCGACGGTCAGAGCCCGCAGTTCATGGATTCGACGGGCCGCTACCTGCACGTACAGGCAATCGGCAAGCACGAGTACGGCGTCCCGGATAGCCAGGAGTTCGTCGACCGGCTCCGCGACGTGATCGTCCCGAACGCGGCCTTCCCGGCAGGCACGAAGGTGCTGGCCGGCGGCGGGCCCCCGGGCGGCGTCGACTTCATCGACATGACGTACGGCGCGTTCCCGTGGCTCGTGCTCGCGGTGCTGATCCTGACGTACCTGCTACTGCTCCGCGCCTTCCGCTCGCTGCTCCTGCCGCTGAAGGCGATCGTCATGAACCTGCTCTCGATCGGCGCCGCCTACGGCCTCCTCGTCCTCTTCTTCAAGTACGGCTGGGGCGAGGCGTTCGGCCTGCAGCAGTTCGACCAGATCGAGGCGTGGATCCCGGTCTTCCTGTTCGCGATGCTCTTCGGACTGTCGATGGACTACGAGGTGTTCCTCGTCAGCCGCATGCGCGAGGAGTGGGACAAGCGGGGTGAGAACGTGGCCGCCGTCACGACCGGGCTCCAGCGGACCGGCCGCCTCGTGACCGCCGCCGGGCTGATCATGTTCGCGGCGTTCATGGGCTTCGTCGCCGGCTCGATCGTCGGCCTACAGCAGTTCGGCTTCGGGCTCGCGGCGGCGATCATCATCGACGTGACGATCATCCGGGCGCTGCTCGTGCCGAGCATCATGAAGCTGTTCGGCCGCTGGAACTGGTGGCTCCCGGAGCGCGTGGCGCGGATCGTGCGCGTCGAGCCGTCGCCGCTCGCGCCGAAGGTCGAGGCTCCGGCTCCGGCGCTGCACCCCGCAGGCCGCTAGTACGAATCTTTCGCCCGGCGCGCCTGTCTCAAGGCGGGCGTGCCGGGCGTGAGTAGCATCACGCGGTCATGAAGGGCGTCATCCTCGCCGGCGGCGTCGGCAGCCGCCTCCACCCGCTGACGCGGATCACGAACAAGCACCTGCTGCCGATCTACGACCGGCCGATGGTCGAGTACGCGATCGAGGCGCTCGTCCGCGGCGGCGTGACCGAGATCATGGTCGTCACCGGCGGCACGCACGCGGGCGAGTTCCTGCGCCTGCTCGGCGACGGGCACGCCCACGGGATCGACCGGCTCTCGTACGCGTACCAGGAGCGCGAGGCCGGGATCGCCGACGCGCTCGGCCTCGCCGAGCGGTTCGCGGGCGGCGAGCGCCTACTCGTGATGCTGGCCGACAACGTGTTCGAGCGCTCGATCAAGCCGGCGATCGAGAACTTCGAGCGACAGGAGGGCGGCGCGCGCATCGTGCTCTCGCGCGAAGACGATCCGGAGCATCTGCGCCACCTCGGCGTTGCCGAGCTGGACGGCGACCGCGTGCTCCGCATCCACGAGAAGCCCGAGAGCCCGCCCAGCGAGTTCGCCGTCACGGGGCTGTACTTCTACGACGCCGCCGTCTTCGAGTTCCTGCCGACGCTGTCGCCGTCGGCGCGGGGGGAGCTGGAGATCACCGACGTCAACAACTGGTACATCGACCGCGGCGAGATGCAGTACGACGTCGTCGAGGGCTTCTGGGGCGACGCGGGCGAGTCGATCGAGGCCTACTACGCCGTCAACGACTACGTCCGCGAGCACGGGGCGAACCGTTGATCGAAGGCATCCGCCGGATCCCGTTGCGCAGGTTCGAGGACGAGCGCGGGTGGTTCGTCGAGATCAACCGCGCCGACTGGCACGAGAAGCCGATGCGCCAGACGAACATGTCGTTCTCGAAGCGCGGCGTGATCCGCGGGCTCCACTACCACGAGCGCGGCCAGGACGACCTTTTCGTCTGCGTCGAGGGGACGGCGCGCGTCGTGGTGCTCGACCTCGAGACGGGCGAGACGTTCACCGAGGACATCGGCGACGACAACCCGGTGGCGATCTACGTGCCGGGCCACTGCGCCCACGGCTTCGAGGCGCTGACCGATCTGCTCTTCTGCTACCACGTGACCGAGGAATACGACCCCGACGATCCGGACGAGCACGGCATTCCGTGGGACGATCCTCGCGTTCGAGACCTCTGGAGCACGAGATCCCCGACGCTCTCGGCGAGGGACGCGGCCCCGTCCTGATCACGGGCGCGGGCGGCCAGCTCGGCACCGCACTCGCCGAGGTGTTTCCCGAGGCAGACGCGCGGCCGCGGGCCGAGCTCGACGTCACTGCGCCTGCGCTCGACTACCGGCCCGGGCTCGTGCTGCACGCGGCGGCCTGGACCGACGTCGACGGGGCCGAGGCCGACCCGCAAGGCGCGGCTCGCGTGAACGTCCTCGGGACGCGCATGGTGGCCGCTCTCGGCGGGCCCGTTCTCTACTACTCGACGGATTACGTCTTCGACGGCGGCAAGCGCGAGCCGTACGTCGAGTCGGACGAGGCCCGACCGCTCTCCGTCTACGGGCGGACGAAGCACGAGGGCGAGGAGGAAGTGAGCGAGGGCTGGATCGTCCGCGCGTCCTGGCTCTTCGGCTGGACGGGACACAACTTCGTACGCACGATGCTGCGGGTCGCGAACGAGCGGGACGAGGTGTCGGTCGTCGACGACCAGCGCGGCTGTCCCACCTTCGTCGGTCACCTCGCGGAGGCGACGAGGGAGGTGCTCGAGCTTCCGCACGGCGTCTATCACGTGGCGCCGGAGGGCGAGTGCACGTGGGCGGACTTCGCCGAGGCGATCTTCGAAGAGGCGGGCGTCGATTGTCGCGTCCGCCGGATCACGACCGCAGAGTTCCCGCGGGCCGCGGAGCGACCCGCGTACTCGGTGCTGCGTAGCGAGCGGGGGGCGCCGGCCCTCCCGCACTGGCGCGACGGCCTGCGCGCCTGTCTCGCGCGACTGGGCTGATCGATCGGACCGCGTCTGGCTCGCGATCAGCGCCAGGCGGTCTCTTCGACCTGCAGCCGCGCCTTGAGCGGCTCCCACCAGTCACGGCGATCGGCGTACCACTCGACCGTCTCGCGCAGGCCGTCGCCGAACTCGATCTCCGGCGCCCAGCCGAGCTCGTCGCGGAGCTTCGACGAGTCGAGCAGGTAGCGGCGGTCGTGACCCGGCCGGTCGGGGACGATCTGCTTCAGGTCGCCCGGCTTGCGGGTCAGCTCGAGGACAAGATCGGCGATCTCCGCGATCGACTTCTCGACCCCGGAGCCGACGTTGTACGTCTCTCCGACGCGCCCAGACTCGAGCACGAGCTCGATCGCGCGGCAGTGGTCGCGCACATGCAGCCACTCGCGCCGGTTCTCCGTCGACGCGTACATCGGCAGCGGCCGGTCGTCGAGCGCGTTCGTGACGAAGAGCGGAATCACCTTCTCCGGAAACTGGTACGGCCCGAAGTTGTTCGAGCAGTTCGTGATCGTCACCGGCACCTCGAACGTCTCGTGGTAAGCCCGCACGTAGTGGTCGGCGGCGGCCTTCGACGCGTTGTACGGCGTGCGCGGGCGGTACGGCGACTGCTCACTGAAGGTCTCGTCCGAGTCGAGCGGCAGGTCGCCGTAGACCTCGCACGTCGAGATGTGGTGAAAGCGCTGGAGCCCGGCCTTGCGCGCGGCTTCGAGCAGCAGCTGCGTACCGAGGACGTTCGTCCGCGCGAAGAGGCCGGGGTCGACGACGGCGAGGCTGTTGTGCGACTCGGCGGCGAAGTTCACGACGACGTCGATGCCGTGTTCGCCGATCGTCCGCTCCGCGAGCTCCAGGTCGGCGATGTCCCCGTGCACGAACGGCACGCGGTCCTCGGTGCCCGCGAGGTTCTCGTGGTTCCCGGCGTATGTCAGCAGGTCGTAGGCGACGACGTGGTCGTCGGGGTGCCGCTCGAGCCAATAGTGGACGAAGTTCGAGCCGATGAAGCCGGCCGCGCCCGTGACGAGGATGCGCACGCGCCTATCGTACGCGGCACTTCCGGCGGGCCCGGTCGATGTCCTTCCGGCTGCCCTGGAGCTGCTCCGAGCGATCGAGGGCGGGGACTGCCTCGTCGCAGCGGCCCTGCTCGGCGAGCGCGCGTCCGAGGTCGTACAGGGCGTATGCGAGGTACAGGTTGTCGCCGGATCCCTCGAGTCTCTGTACGGCCTGCCGCGCGAGGCTCTCAGCGCCCGCCCAGTCGCCTTGCTGGAGCCTCGCGGTCGATGCGTCGGTGAGCGCGCGGGCGTTCCCCCCGGACGCGGCGGGCGGCGGGGGCGGCGCAGGCGGTGGCGGTGGCTCCTCCCGCACCGTCTGGCGGATCGTCTCGCGGACGGTGGTCCCGGGCAGCGTGCGGACGCGCGTGACTGTGACCACTTGCGGCGAGCCCTCAGGCTCGTCGTCGCGGGCGGCGAGGATCGCGGCCACGCCCGCGCCGGCCACTGCGGCCGCAGCGAGCAGGGCCGCTGCAATCACGAGCCAGCCGGCCCTACGGGAGCGGCCTGACGCGACGGCGGGGAGTGCTGTCGTGCGCGTAGCGCTCTCGAGAACGTCGCGGACGGCGGCGACGAACTCGCTGCAAGCCGGGAAGCGATCGGCGGGATCCTTGGCCAGCGCGCGCTCGAACACCGGGTCGAGCGCCGCCGGCAGATCGGAGCGCTCCGAGATCCGTGGAACGGGAGCATGCACATGGGCCGCCGCCTCCGCGGTCGGGCTCTCGGACTCGAACGGACGCCGGCCCGTGAGGAGCTCGAAGGCGACGACAGCGAGCGCGTAGCGGTCGGTCGCCGGGGTCGTCTCCTCCCCGCGAGCCTGCTCAGGCGCGAGGTAGCCCGCCGTGCCGAGCACCATGCCCGTCGCCGTGAGCGACGCGAGCCCCGCCGCGCTCGCGACGCCGAAGTCGGCGACGCGCAGCGTGCCGTCGCGCGCGAGGAGCAGGTTGCCGGGCTTCACGTCGCGATGGACGACCCCGTGCCTGTGCGCCGCGTCGAGCGCTGCACCCGCCTGCTCGAGCCAGGCGACGGCGCGCTCGGGCGGCTGCGCCCCCTGCGACCGCAGGACGTCCTCGAGCGAGCCGCCGTCCAGGTGCTCCATGACGATGAACGGCCGCTCGGCGTGCTCCCCGACGTCGAAGATGGTGATCGTGTTCGGCTCACCGGAGAGCCGGGCCGCGGCGAGCGCCTCGCGCGTGAAGCGGCCGCGAGTCTGCTCGTCGAGGGCGAAGCGCTCCGCCAGCAGCTTGATCGCGACCGTGCGCCCGAGCACCTCGTCGTGGGCGCGGTAGATCTCGCCCATTCCGCCGTACCCGATCAGCTCGGGACGGCGATAGCGCGGCGGCAGGAGCTCGCGGACCGGAAACATCGACGAGGTAGCTGTTCCGCGCCTGGATGCGCTGAAAACGTGCGTCTGTCTCGTTCGGTGAACTTCCTGTAAAGGGAGGCTGCTGCGTGGGGTTCGATGCGCTAGCCTCAAACCTCTGCGGTCGCCCTCGTGCGGCGCCCGCCGAGCGCCGAGATATACCGCAACGATGGTCCGAGGTCGCCGTCTCCCGATTCTCGCCGCCGGGGCTGTGCTCGCGGCGGCGGCTGCATGCGCGCTCGCGCTGGCGTCCGGCGGCAGCGGCGCCTCGGCGCAGACGCCGAAGCCCGGTGCGCTGACGTTCGTGGTCAGCGGCCGCGGCTGGGGGCACGGCGTCGGCCTCTCGCAGTGGGGCGCGTACGGGTTCGCGCGCGAGGGCGCAACCTTCGACGAGATCCTTGCTCACTACTACCAGGGGACGACGCTCGGCCCGGCGCCGGTCTCGCGAGTCCGCGTGCTGCTCGCGCAGGGCCGCCGGCGGCTGACGGTCTCCTCGGTGCAGCCTTTCCGCGTGCGTGACGGCGCGGGCGTGACGCATACCCTCGTGGCGGGTTCCCACACGTTCGGGCCCGGTCTCCGCCTCAAGGTCGGCAACGCCCTGCAGGCGCGACCGCTGCCCGGCCCCCTGCTCTTCCTGCCCGGCTCTACGCCGCTGCGACTTGACCGGCCCTATCGCGGCCAGCTGCTCGTCTCAGTCGCGAACGGACGTCTCCGCGCGGTGAACAACGTCGGCCTCGAGCTCTACCTCTGGGGCGTCGTCCCGTCGGAGGTGCCGTTCGACTGGCCGGCAGAGGCGCTCAAGGCCCAGGCCGTCGCAGCGCGCACGTACGCCCTTGCCGTCCGCAAGTCCGGCTCCTACTTCGACCTCTACCCAGACGTTCGCAGCCAGGTCTACCGGGGCGTCGCCGGGGAGAAACCATCAACGACGGCAGCGGTGCAGGCGACGGCCGGCAAGGTCGTCCTCTACAACGGACAGATCGCGAAGACGTACTTCTTCTCGACCTCGGGCGGCCGGACGGCGACCGTGACGGACGTGTGGCCGAGCAGCGATCCCGTCCCGTACCTCGTCTCGGTCGACGACCCGTACGACACTGCCTCGCCGCACCACCAGTGGGGGCCGTTCACGGTCAAGGCCTCGCGCCTCGTGCGTGCCCTGCGCGTTCCCGGTCGGCTGCTCGACGTGCGCCTGAGCATCACCGCCTCGGCTCGGGTCAAGTCGGTGACCGCTGTCGGGTCGGGCGGTGAGGTGACCGTGAGCGGCGCCGACGTCAGGCGCGCGCTCGGGCTGCGCTCGACCTGGTTCCGCATCGGCCTGCTCTCGCTGACTCCGCCGACCGCGCCCGCGACGTACAACCTCCCGGCGGCCCTGACCGGCGTCGCGCGCGGCATGGGCACCGTCTCCCTCGAGCAGCGCGTCCGCGCCGGGGCCTGGCAGACGGTCGGGCGGGTAACGCCTGCGCGCGACGGGACAGTGACCGTCTCGACGCGGCCGCGCGAGACGGCCGAGTACCGCCTCGCGAGCGGCAAGGCGAAGAGCGGGGTCGTCGCGCTGCCGGTCGCTCCGCTCGTGCGGTTCTACGGGATGGTCGACGCGTCCACGCTACGCGGCTACGCGCGCCCGGTTCTCGCCGGTGCGTCCGTGCTGGTTCAGCGCCTCGACGGGACCGCGTGGCGCCCGGTTGTCCGTGCGACGATCGACGCCAACGGGGACTTCCTGGCGCGGCTCGATCTCACGCCGGGCACGTACCGCGCTCGCCTCGCGCCCGGCCGCGGCTTCGTGCCGGGAGTGAGCCCGCCCTTCCGAGTGGGGCCCGCATGAGCAGGCTGATCGTCGTCGCGGCGGGTCTCGCTCTCGCAGTTCCCGCGCCGGCCGCGGCTGCCCGCTTCGCGGTCGGCGTCGAGCGTGGCTTCTCGCCCGAGCGGCTCGCGGCGAGGATCGAGGCGAAGACCGGCAGGCAGACGTCTGCGATCGGGCCGTTCGCGCTCGTCGTCGACGCTCCGAGCGCCGAGGGTCTCGCCTCCATGGGTGGCGTCTCCTTCGTCGAGCGCGTCGACAGGCGCCGCCGGCTCGCGTTCGTTCCGAACGACCCGATGCTGCCGAAGCAGTGGTATCTCGAGCGGATCCGCGCGTTCGAGGCGTGGTCGCGCATCCCCGCGCTCGTGCCGGTGCGCGTGGCAATCGTCGACTCGGGCATCGACGCCGAACACCCGGACCTCGAGGACTCGATCGTCGAGGGGCGCAGCTTCGTCAACAGCTCGTGGCGACGGGACGCGAACGGTCACGGCACGTTCGTCGCCGGCCAGATCGCAGCCGGCATCAACAACAACCAGGGCATTGCCGGCATCGCGTTCCCCGCACAGCTCCTGATCGCGAAGGTCGTCCGCGGCGACCAGACGATCTCGTTGGAGGCGGAGGCGCACGCCATCCGCTGGGCGGTCGACCACGGCGCCCGCGTCATCAACCTCAGCTTCGGCGGCGTCCGTGACCCGAAACACCCCGACCGCGACACGTACTCGCCGCTGGAAGCCTCGGCGATCGAGTACGCCGTCCGCAACGGCGTGCTCGTCGTCGCCGCCGTCGGGAACTCGGACGGCGCGAGCGGCGAGCCCGGCGAGTACGCGGGCTACCCGGCGGCGCTCCCGCACGTGCTCGGCGTCAGCGCGATCAATCGTGACGGGACCGTTCCGGGCTTCTCGAACAGCGACAAGATCTACAACGACCTGGCCGCGCCGGGCGAGGCGATCTTCTCGACCATCCCGCGGGCGCTGACGATCAGCGGCTCTCGCGTGGCATGTGTCGTGCCGGGCTACTCGGATTGCGGCCCCGCCGAGTTCCGCCGCGGCGAGGGAACCTCGTTCGCAGCTCCGCAGGTGACGGCCGCGGCCGCGCTGCTCATGGCCGAGGACCCGCTGCTCCGGCCCGAGCAGGCCGCCGAGCTGCTCGAGCGCTCGGCCGTCGACGCGACGCCCGCCCGCGGCTGCAAGCGCTGCTGGGCCGGCCGCGACTGGTTCACGGGTTGGGGCTCCGTCGACGTCGCCGGCGCGGTCGACTTGCTGACGGGCCCGCTTCCGGACGCCGACTTCCGCGAGCCGAACGACGAGGCCGGCGGCCGAGCGCCGCTGCTGTGGGGGAAGCGACGCAAGAACCTCGTCGCCACGATCGATTACTGGCAGGACCAGACGGACATCTACCGCGTCTGGCTGCGCCGCGGCCAGCGCATCCGCGCCACCCTGATCGGGTCGAGCGACGTCGAGGCCGACCTCTTCCTCTGGAAGCCGGGGACGAAGCGCGTCACGGGCTTCCCCGACGAGCGGCGCCTCGCGGCGAGCGCGACCGTGGGGGCACAGCGCCGGATCCGCTACCGGGTGCCGGCTCGCGGCT
>DASQWH010000082.1:0-2938 GCA_035640335.1 Gaiellaceae bacterium
TGTCTCGCCCGCCTCCGGCGTCGCCAGCAGCCGCTCGCCCTCGCCGGAGACGAGAGCAACGAAGAGAGAGCGCCTACCGTCGACCTCGCGGGCGTAGAGGATTCGGGTGCCGTCCGGCGAGCGGACGACCTCGGACAGCGCCGGCGAGAGCAGCGCCAGGCGCCTTCTCGCGGCTCCTTCCGGACGGATCGCGTAGATGCCGATCCGGTGGAGGTTCTCTGCGCGGTCGGTGGCGAATGCGAGCCGCGGCGAATCGGTGGCCGACGACGCGCCGGCCGGGACCGCGACAAGTGCGAGCCCGATCACGAAGGGGGTCACGCGGGCGAACATCTCCGCGAGCGTAAATCGGCCGTGTAAGCAATTCGCTACAGGGAAGCAAGGATTCTGGGAGCGCTACGCTGGCGCCCGTGGCGGTTCCGGAGGCCAGTCTCGAGCAGACCGAAGCCGGGTTGCATGCGGCCGAGCCCGGGTGGTTCGTCCTCAACCTGGGCGACTCGAGGTGGATGCGCAGCGACGAGGGCGGCCAGTGGACCGACTTCGAACCACCCGACGGCTTCGAGCAGTACGGCGTGGGCGTGCACGTCCTGCACCCCGGCCAGCCGAACGGGAAGTACCACTCGGAGAGTGTCCAGGAGGGCTTCCTCGTCCTCCACGGCGAGTGCATCGTCGTCGTCGAAGAGGAGGAGCGCCGCCTGAAGCAGTGGGACTTCTTCCACTGCCCGCCCTGGACGCGCCACATCTGCGTCGGCGCGGGCGACAGGGCGTGCGCGATCCTCATGGTCGGCGTGCGCAGCGAGGACAAGAAGCTCCACTACCCGGAGAGCGAGCTCGCCGCGAAACACGGGGCGGCGAGTCCGGTCGAGACCGACACTCCGCGCGAGGCGTACGCCGACTGGAGCCGCGACTTCACACCGGTGCGCGCGACCTGGCCCCTGTGACTTCCGAGCCCGACCGAGACGCGGAGCTCCGCGCCGTGACGATCGGCGAGCTGGAGCCGCTCGCGGGATCGATCGAGCTCGCCGAGTACGACGCGTCGTGGCCGGAGCTCTTCGAGCGGGAAGCCGAGCGGATCCGGTCGGCGCTCGGCGACCGGGCGCTGCGGATGGAGCACACAGGCTCGACGTCCGTGCCCGGCCTCGCGGCGAAGCCGATCATCGACATCGTGCTCGTCGTCACCGACTCGGCTGACGAGGCCGCCTACGTGCCGAGCATGGAGGCCGCGGGCTACGTGCTTCGTATCCGCGAGCCCGAGTGGTTCGAGCACCGCCTGTTCAAGGGCCCGGACACGAACGTGAACATCCACGTCTTCTCGGCCGGGTGCCCCGAGATCGAGCGGATGGTGCGCTTTCGCGACTGGCTGCGCGCGAACGAAGCCGACCGCGAGTTCTACGAGCGGGCGAAACGCGAGCTGGCGGCGAAGGACTGGAAGTACGTGCAGAACTACGCGGACGCGAAGACGGCGGTCGTCGGGGCGATCATCGCCCGCGCGGAGGCCGCTCGCGGCTAGACGGCTTTGGTCCGCATCGCCTCCTGAAGCTCATGCTCGGCGGTTCACGCGCCGATGCCCGCGACGTGGACCGGAGCGCGAGACCACGAGCGGTGCGGCTCCTGATTGCGTTCGCCCTCGTCGTGGGCGGCCTCGCCGCGGGCGTCTCCCTCTACGTCGGCGCGATCCAGGCCGGGCTGATCCGAAACCCGTTGGGGCCGGTCGTCAGGGGAGACCTCGCCGGCGCGCGCAGCGAGCGGCCGGGGCTACGCGTCCTCTTCGTCGGCAACAGCCTCACGTACTACAACGACATGCCCGGCCTTGTCCAGAAACTGGCCGCAGGAGATCCGGGCGCGCGTCCGCTCTTCGCCGTCTACTACACGGCGCCGGGCTGGTCGCTGCGCAGCGCGTCCCGGGACGGCGGGCTGGCGGATCTGCTCCACGAGGTCGACTGGGATGTGCTCGTGCTCCAAGAGCACAGCACGCGCGCCGCCGCGCCTGAGGAGAGCCTTCGTCGGGACACGGTTCCCTTCGCGCGCGACCTCCAGGATCGAGCAACGGCCGGGGGCGCGCGCACTGTCGTCTTCATGAACTGGTTCGCGAGGGAGCCCGAAGCGACCGACCTCGGGATAGAGCTCGCAGCTTCGGTGGCGCCCGCAGCGCTCGCGTGGGACGAGGCGCTTCGCGGCCGGCCTGGGCTGGACCTCCTCGGCAGCGACGGCGCCCATCCCAACCTCGCGGGCTCGTACCTCATAGCGTGCGTCTTCTACGCGACGCTGACCGGCAGAGATCCGACCGCGAGCTCCTTCACGGCCGGGCTCACGAGATCGGACGCTCGCTACCTACAACGGGCTGCCGCGAACGTGGCTCGGCGCTGAGCCTCGGAGCGCGCGGACTTCTTACGCGCGCCGGCGCACGATGCGCTCGAACCAGCGCAGCGATTCGGGACTCTTGCCTTCGGTCGCGTTGTCCGCGCGGAAGAAGCGCAGGTAGAGCGGAAGTGCCGGCCCGAGGCGCTGGATTAGCGCGCGGGCACGGTCTTCCGCGGGGCGCCGCTCGCCGCGCTTGAACCCGAGCCAAGCCGCGAACGCCTCGTCGTGCCAGCGGACGATCTCGAGCAGCTCCTCGTCGTCAACGAAGCGGGCGAGGAAGCGAGCCGCGTGCGATCCATGGTGCCCTTCGCTGCCGACCCGCGCGGATGCCTCGGGCGCGCGGAACTTGAAGGTGTCGTGGACGAGCGCGGCGAGGCGGAGGCGCCGGCGGTCGTCCGGCGAGATCGCTTCGCGGTCGAGGTTCGCGAGAACGTCGGCGATGTGATGCTTGACCGCGCCCTCCGGATGCCCGCGGCGCGCCTCGCCCCACTCGACTCCCTCGCGCCACTCGGGCTCGGCGGCGATGCGACGCTCGAGCTCGGTCTCGAGCTCGAACGGCAGCTCGTCCGTCATCGAGCCA
>DASQWH010000083.1:0-2909 GCA_035640335.1 Gaiellaceae bacterium
AGCATCCACGCGAGGAGCGCGATCGGCCAGATGAGCGCCGGGGTCCACCGGAACGGCGGCAGCCCAACGGCGAGCCGATGAAGCGCGACCAGCATCGCGACGACGATGACCGCGACCTCGACGGCCTGAACCGTGATCGGCCCGACCGGTGTCCCGACGGAACCGATCGGAAAGGTCGCGAGCACGAGGAGCGCGCCGACGAGCGGAGTCGCGAGCGTCCAGAGCGCCAAGACGGGAACGAGCGGCACGGCGAGGAAGACGATCGGCGCCAGGTCGCCGGAGAGGCTCGAGACGGCCGCAATCCCGAGGCCGAGCAGAAACGCCGCCGCTCCGAGCGCCGCTACGACGACGACGGACCAGCTCCGCGCCAGGCGCGGCGAGCGCGCGGCTTCGACGACCGCACTCACCGGGCCGGTTTCGCGGCCACGGTGTACCGCTCCTTCATCGTTTCCACCATCCGGTCGAGGGTGAAGTGTGCGTGCAGCCGTTCGACTCCGCACCGCGCCACCCGCGCGCGCTCGTCCTCGTCCTCGAGCAGCGAGACGATCGCATCGGCGAGCGCTGCGCGGTCTCCCGGCGGGACGAGGCGTCCGCATTCCCCGACGAGCTCGGGAAGCCCGCCGTGGGCGTAGCCGACCACGGGGGTCCCGACCGCGAGCCCTTCCAGCCCGACGTACGGGAACCCTTCACGCCCCATCCCCCGCTCTCCGACGACGCTTGGGATGACGAGCACGTCCGCACCGGAGATCAGCTCGACCGCGTCGTCGCGGTGTCCCAGGAAGGAGACGGCTTCTCCGGCGTCGCGTCGAAGCTCGGCGGCATAGGAAGGAACGCGTGCGTTCTCACCGCCGACGAGGGCGACGCGCGTCCCCGGGGCGCGTGCCGCGAGCTCAGGCGCGATCGCGACGAGATCGGCCTGACCCTTCCCAGGCTCGAGCCGGCCCACAAGGATCACGACCCGCGCCGTCTCCGACCCGCCGAGCGCTTCCAGGAGCCGGCGTCTCCCTTCTCCGCGGTCAGTCGCCAGGGGCTTGATGCCGTTGTTGACCACCGTGACCTTTCGCCGCAGCCGTTGAGGAAAGGTCTCGGCCACCGCGTGCGAGACCGCCACGACCTCGCGGGCGCGGGCGGCCACGCCCCACACGATCGGCCCGTCGAGGGTGAAGTCGTGCTTCACCCAGACGATCGGAAGGCCGCTTCGAGTCGCCGCAAGGGACGAGACGAGCGCCGCCTTGATCCCGTTGGCGTGCACGACCGCCGGCCGCTGCTCGTTCAGCACCGCTCGGAGCCGTCGCGCCGCGTGCACGAGCGCGCGTGGACCGCCGCCCGTCGGGAGGATCGACGGCTCGACGCCGAGCGTTCGGAGTCGCTCGACCAACGGCCCGTCCTCGAGGCAGACGACCGCCCGGACCCAACCAGGCCCGAGCGCCTCGATGAGCGAGACGAGATAGCGCTCCGCGCCACCCGCCTTTGCGTGGGATGAGACGAATGTGACCGGAACGGTCACCGCCCGGGACGCCAGACCGTGGCCGCGCCTTCGACTACGCCCAGTGCAGCGCGCCACTCGCGGTTGATGACGCGGTGGACGAGGAGCATCAGGACGAGCAACGCGAACTGGGCGCGCGCGAGCCGCGTCTGCGGGAAGTTCTTGCGGAAGAGATAGGCGCGGTTGACGACGACGAGGCGGCCGAAGCGGCGGGAATCGAAGGAGCTGTAGCCGAGCTTCTCGTGCGTGACGACGGCCTCCGGCACGTATCGGATCCGTCCCAGCGCCGAGAGCCGGTAGGAGAAGTCTTCGTCCTCCGCAAGCGCATAGCTCGCCAAATGCTCGTCGAAGCGGACCTGTTCGGCAGCCTCGCGCCGCGCTGTCATGAAGCAGCCGAGCATGTGCTGGACGTCTCGCGGAGTCTGCAGATCCCGCAAATAGCGTGGGTAGCCGAATCGCGTGAACTGGCCCTGGTCGCCTCCGCCGGGAAGCACCTTCCTGATCCACGAGTTCGCACCGCCGTACCGGTGCGGCTCGGGCTCGATCACGCGACCAGTCGCGCCGACGACGGTCGGCTCCTGATAGGCCGTCGCCAGCTCCGCGAAGAGCCGCCGGACGACGGTCACATCGTCGTCCAAGAAGACGAAAACGTCGCCACTTGCCACCTTCATGCCGCGGTTTCGCTGCACGGCGAGCCCCGGCTCGCTGGACAGGTAACGGATTGGCGGCGAGCCGTCGAGGCGCGAGAACTCCTCGACCAAAGGCTGTGCCGACTTCGCCGGATCGGCGTCGATCAGCACGATCTCGTCGGGTTTCGGATCACAGTCGACGAGGTTGTCGAGCGTCTGCCGAAGCACGTCAGCGCGCTTGAATGTCGGAATCAGGACGGAGAACCGCACCGATTTATCGTAGGGATCGCATGCCGCGCGCCACGGTAATCGCGTATCACGCCGTGGCCGCCTGCCCACGCGAGGCGGATACGGAGAACATCTACCTCCCACCCGATCTCTTCGAACGGCAGATCGAATTCCTCGTGCGACGACGTCGCGTCGTTCCCTTGGAGGCGCTCGTGCACAAGTCGCCGGGCCGCGGCCGGCCGGCCGTCGCGATCACCTTCGACGACGCCTTTCGTAGTGTGCTCTCCACTGCCGCGCCGATCCTCCGTCGGCACGGATTGCCCGCGACCGTGTTCGTCCCGACGGCGTGGCTCGGCCGAAGCGCGGCCTGGTACGCGCCCGACGGCTGTGAGGCGGCGGTGATGACGGCCGACGAGCTTCGTGAAATCGAGCGCTCGGGGATCGCAGTGGAGAGCCACGGCCACGGACACATCGACCTGGCCGCCGCGAGCCCGGACGAGGCGTCAGAGGACATCCGGTCGTCTGCGGCGTGCCTCGAGGAGATTCTGGGGCGGCGACCGCGCTAT
>DASQWH010000084.1:0-7122 GCA_035640335.1 Gaiellaceae bacterium
AAGCCCGACTTCACAGCTCGAACGTGTCTGGCAGCAGCTCGGCGGGCGTGCGCGAGACGACCTCGCCCTCCGCGTTCTTGTAGGTGACGTGGTCGAACCTGAACTCGTGCAGCCACTGACGGCAGCCTCCGCACGGCGATGCCGTCACCGCGATCTCCTCGAGGTCGCCGGGACCGTAGCCCGCGGTCACGGCTGCGGTGATCGCGCTCTTCTCGGCGCAGATCCCTAACGGGTACGCGGCGTTCTCGACGTTGACGCCTTCGAAGACCGTGCCGTCGCGAGCCCGGACGGCCGCCCCGACGAGGAAGCGCGAGTACGGCGCATAGGCCCGTTCGGCGACCGCGACGGCGCGCTCGTAGAGCCCCTCGCTCACGCGAATACCTGGAAGATGACGAGCACCGAGAGCGTCCCGAGCAGGGCGCCGTAGGTGACCTCGAGGAAGGAGTGGATGCCCGACTCGACGCGCGTCTGCGCGACGAGCAGCGCCATCAGGAACGCGAGCGACGAGACGAGGAACCAGTGCGTCGAGTCGCCGACGACGTTCGTGATCGCCATCCAGCCGCCGAACGCCACCGCCGCGTGGCCCGACGGCAGGCCGCCCCGAAGCGGCGTCCCGCGACCCGTGTACGCCTTGGTCCCGATCACGACGAAGATCGTCAGCACGAGCGCGATCAGCGTCAACTCCGCGGGGGCGTCACGCAGCCGCTCGATCAGGCGCGAGCTGCGGTTGACGATCTGGTCGGAGAAGACGAGGTAGCCGATCGCGACCGCGTTGACCGTCGCGATCAGGACCGCGCCGGCGGCGATGTCCTTGGCGAGCTTGGCGAGCGGGTCGAACGACGTCGTCGCGACGTCGATGCCGGCCTCGAGCGCCGTGTTGATCATCTCCGCGATCAACACGAACGAGATCGCGAGCAGGAGCGCGATCAGCTCGCCCTTGTCGACGCCCAGCGCGAGCGCCGCGATCAGTACGGCCGCCGCGATCGCGAAGTGGATGCGCATGTTCCGCTGCGTCCGCAGTACGTGGATGACGCCTTCGAACGCGAAGTTGAAGCTCTCGAGGATCGACGGGGCGCGGCGGCGCGTGCTCACGGCGCCAGCTCCGCCTCGCGCGACTCCATCTCGGCGCCGTGCTCGTACCCGAGCAGATGGAGCAGGCCGTGGACGAGCGGCGCGCGCCAGGCCTCGCCGACCACCTGCGGGCAGAGAACCGCGTCCCCGAGCTGCCTCGGCAGCCCGGGTGGCAGCTCATCGCGGCCGTCGATCGGAAAGGAGAGGACGTCAGTCGCCTCGTCGACGCCGAGGTGCTCGCGCTTCAGACGCCGCATCTCGTCGGGTCCGACGAAGACGATGCCGAGCTCGCCCTCCTCGATCCCCTCGGCGGCGAGCACCCGCTCGGCGAGCGCGCGCGCCGCGTCGGCTTCGACCTCGGCCCCGCTTCGGTTGTCCAGCTCGACCGTGATCACGCGGTCACCTGCGACGCTGGGTGCCCGTCTCCTCCGCGTGGTGGCGATACGCCTCGACGATCCGCTGTACGAGCTTGTGCCGGACGACGTCCTCGTGCCCGAAGCGGACGAACGCGACCCCGTCGAGCGCACCGAGGATGTCCTGCACCTGGATCAGGCCCGACGCCTGCTCCCGAGGGAGGTCGATCTGCGTGTCGTCGCCGGTGACGACCATCTTCGAGCCGAAGCCGAGGCGGGTGAGGAACATCTGCATCTGCTCGGGGCTCGTGTTCTGCGCCTCGTCGAGGATGATGAAGGAGTCGTTCAGCGTCCGTCCCCGCATGAAGGCGAGCGGCGCGACCTCGACGATCCCCTTCTCCATGTAGCTCGAGAGCCGGTCGGCGTCGAGCATGTCGTACAGCGCGTCGAAGAGCGGCCGCAGGTACGGATCGACCTTCTCGAGCAGCGTGCCGGGCAGGAAGCCGAGCCGCTCGCCGGCCTCGACCGCGGGTCGCGTGAGGATGATGCGCCCGACCTGGCGCTCGGCGAGCGCCGCGACCGCGAGCGCCATCGCCAGGTAGGTCTTCCCGGTCCCCGCCGGGCCGATCGCGAACGTGACCGTGTACTTGCGAATCGCGTCGACGTAGCGCTTCTGCGTCAGCGTCTTCGGCGCGATCTTCTTGCCGCGGTGGCGCCAGACGACGTCCTCGAAGACCTCGCGCAGGTCGTCGACCTGGTCGAGCGCGCCGAGGACGGCATCGACGGTCGACGGGCCGATCTCGTGCCCGCCTTCGACGAGCTCGACGAGCTCATCGACGACTGCACGCGCTTCGGCGACGCTCCCCTCCTCGCCTTCGAACGTCAGCTGGTTGCCGCGCAGGCGGATCGTGCAGCGCAGGCGGTCGCGCAACGTGTCGAGCACGCCGTCGCCGACCGCGGCCAGCTCCGCGGCGACGTCGTTGGAGACGGAAAGCGTTTCCTGCATCGCCTCAGTGTAGGCGCGCCGTACTGTCGGTTCGGTGCGCCGCGAGGAGCTCGGTGGCGGTCGCTACGCCAGCTTCTCGCGGACCAGCTGGCTGACCTGGCCGCCGTCGGCGCGGCCGGCGACCTGCGGCATGACGTCGGCCATCACGCGGCCGAGGTCGCGCAGGCTCGTCGCGCCGCACTCCGCGATCGCGTCGTCGATGATCGCCTCCAACTCGTCCTCGGAGAGCGGCTCGGGCATGAACTCCTCGATCACGGCGAGCTCCTGCTCCTCCGCGGCGGCCCGCTCCTCGTTGCCGCCCGTACGGAACGCCTCCGCTGCCTCGATCCGCTTCTTCTTCTCACGCTGGAGCACCTGCAGCTCCTCCTCGTCGTGCAGCTCGCGTTGCAGCTCCTTTTCGGCGGCGCGCAGGTTGGAGAGGATCAGCCGCAGCGCGTCGCGGCGCAGGCCGTCCCGCGCACGCATCGCCTCGGCCAGCTCGTCCTCGATCCGGTCGATGAGGCTCATGCCGGCAGCCCCCGGACGCGTCCGCCGAGCAGGTGCCAGTGCAGGTGAAAGATCGTCTGGCCGCCGCCCTCGCCGACGTTGACGACGACGCGGTAGTCCTCCAGCCCGGACTCGCGAGCGGTCTCGGCGATGAAGTCGAGCATGCGCTTCGCCTCGTCGGCGGGAAACTCGCCGACCTCGCGGAAGCTCGCCACGTGCCGCTCCGGGAGGATCAGCAGGTGCGTATCGGCCTTCGGGTTGATGTCCTCGATCGCGACGAAGCCGTCGGCGCGGCGCACGTGATCGCCCTCGGCGACAAGCCGGCAGAAGAGGCAGTCAGCAGACACCGACGATCCCTTCTTCGGTGACCGCGCGGGCCCGCGCTCGGACAAGCTCGCCTACGCGTGCGACACCTTCGACGAGCCAGGGCGAGTAGTCGTCCCCGTAGCCGCGGCCCGGCCGGTCGACGAGGACGGCGTCGACAGTGCCGAGCTTCCCACGCCAACGCCGCTCGCACGCAGCCTGTGAGGCGGCGCGGAGCCGGGCGCCTCGCTCCTTCTTCGTCTCGAGCGGCACCGTATCGGCCGCAGCCGTCGCCGTCCCGGGCCGCGGCGAGTACGGGAAGACGTGCACCTTCGTGATTCCCGCCTGCTCGACGACGCCGAGCGTGGCGCGGAACCCGCGTTCGTCCTCTCCGGGGAAGCCGACGATGACGTCGGTCGTCAGATTGAAGCGGGCGAGCGGTTCGAGGCGACGGAGATACGTGGCAGCCGAGTAGCGGCGGCCCATCGCGCGCAGGACGCGATCGTCGCCTGACTGGAGCGGCACATGGAGGTGGCGCGAGACGGTCGGCGTCTCCTCGAGCGTGCGCACGAGCTCGGGGTCGACGTGGTTGACCTCGATCGACGACAGGCGCAGGCGCTGCAAACCGGGTATCGCAGCCGCCTCGCGGACGAGTCGCGGGAGCTTGTAGCCGCGAGCGCGGTCGCGGTAGCAACCGAGGTTGATCCCCGTCAGGACGACCTCGCGATGGCCCTGCGCGACGCGGCGGCGCACCTCGCCGAGCACCGCCTGCGCCGACCGGCTCCGCGACGCGCCGCGAACGAGCGGGACGACGCAGAAGTTGCACGAGAAGCTGCAGCCGTCCTGGACTTTGACGAAGGCGCGCACGCGGTCGAGCCGCGCGTCGGCCTGCACGCAGCCGATGCGGCCGACGTCGCCGGCGACGACGTCTGGGGTCCGCTCGCTCGGGTGCGCGACGACGCTCACGTTCTCGGGGAGGCCGGCGAACGCGTCCGCGAGGTTCGCCGCGCAGCCGGTCACGTACACGCGCGCGTGGGTGCGCGCCGCACGGGCGGCGGCCTTGCGCGACTTGCGTACCGCCTCGTGCGTCACGCAGCACGTGTTGAGGACCGCGACATCCGCCGCACCGGCGGCCTCGGCGTGCCCGTCGCGCAGCAGGCGCTCGCGGATCGCGTGGGCGTCCGTGTGCGAGACCTTGCAGCCCAGGAAGCGGACAGCGAACGTCGCCATGGAAGCGAGGATGCTACTCGCGCTCGAAGCGATCGGCGGCCCAGCCTTCCGCCACGCGTCGCGCAACGTGGCCGAAGCCGGGCAGGACGGGCCGCTCCGATTCGAGGTAACCGGACGCCAGGGCGATGCCCGCACGGGTGCGCGGCAGGATGTGCTCGACGGCCTCGAGCGAGATGTTTGCGACGGCGACCTCCGCCGCCGGGAGCTCGTCCGCGGCGGCATCCGCTTGCTCCACCTCGACCTCGGCCCCGTTCCGGTCCGCGTTGCGGCGGGTCGCCTCGACGGCGGAGGGATCGAAGTCCACCGCGGTCACCGGCGCGAAGCCGAGCCTCGCGGCGGCGACGGCGAGTACGCCCGACCCGCAGCCGATGTCGAGCAAGCTCGCCGGTTCGACGCCGACCAAAAGGCCGAGGCTGAGGCGCGTCGTCGCGTGTGCGCCCGTCCCGAACGCGCGACCGGGATCAATGACGACGGGCACCAGGCCCGGCGCCGGCTCGAGCCACGGCGGCCCGATCCAGAGCGGCTCGACGACGACCGGACGGTGGTAGTCGCGCCAGCGGCTGGCCCAGCCGCCGTCGACCTCTGCGGAACGCGCCCCTCCAAACGCGACGGACAGCCGCTCCTCGCCGCCGGCGTTCGTGTAGGCGGCGAGCTCGAGGTCGCCGCCGACGTCGCGCTCCTCGAAGCCCTCGGGGAACAGCTCCAGCATCAGCGCCCGTGCCTGCTCGGCGCGCCGCCCGGGAACGGTCACCGAGACGCGGCGCAGCGGGCTACCGGAACGCACTCTTGAGCTTCTCGAAGAACCCCTCGTTGGCGCCGTACGTGCCCTCGTCGGCCGAGCGTTCGAAGTCCTCGAGCAGGCGGCGCTGATCGTCGCCGAGCCGCCGTGGGATCGAGACGTTGACGAGCACGCGGTGGTCACCGCGCCCGAACCCGTGGAGCACGGGCATGCCGAGCCCGCGCAGCGTCCTCGTCTCGCCCGGCTGGGTGCCTGGCTCGAACTCGAGCTCGACGTCGCCCTCGAGCGTCGGCACGCTCACCTTCGCCCCGAGCGCCGCCTGGGTCATCGTCAGGTCGACGGTCGAGAAGACGTCGTCGCCCTCGCGCACGAACTGCGGATGCCTGCGGATGCGAACGAGGACGTAGAGATCGCCTGCGCGCCCGCCGAGCTGCCCGGCATGGCCCTCGCCCGAGAGTCGGATGCGCTGGCCGTCGTGGATGCCGGCGGGAATTTCGACGTCCAGCTCGCGCTCCTCGAGCCGGCGCCCGGTGCCGCCGCAATCGCGGCAGGGATGCTCGACGATGCGGCCGGCGCCGCGGCACCGCGGGCAGGCCTGGCTACGCACGAACTCGCCGAACGGCGTCCGCGAGACCTGCTGCAGCCGGCCGGTGCCCTCGCAGTCGGGGCAGGTGACGGGCGTCGTCCCCGGCTCGACGCCGTTGCCGGCGCAGCGCTCGCACGGCAACGCGACCTGGAACGGGACGGCGCGGGTGACCCCGCGCGCGGCGTCCGCCAGGTCGATCACGACCTCGGCGGCGATGTCGCCGCCTCGCGTTCGCCGCGGGCCGGTCGCGACGCCAAAGAGGTCGTCGCCGAAGAACGCGGAGAAGATATCGGCGAGGCTCCCGAAGTCGAAGGCCGTCGGCCGGAAGCCGCCGCTGCGCAGGCCCGCGTGCCCGAAGCGGTCATAGAGCTCGCGGGTCTCGGACTTCGACAGCACCTCGTAGGCCTCGACGACCTCCTTGAAGCGCTCGTCGGAGTCCTCCGCCTGCGAGACGTCCGGGTGCAGCTCGCGGGCGAGGCGGCGGAACGCGCGCTTGATCTCGCCGTCGCTCGCGGTGCGGCCGACGCCGAGGATCTCGTAATAGTCACGCTCGGTCGTCGCCATTGCTCGAAGGGTAGCCCCCGAGTCGGTGCTAGTTCTCCTCGTAGACCGCCTCGACGAAGCGCGAGAGCTCGTGCGCGGCGGCGCGCACCGACCGGATCGCGGTCTCGTAGTCCATACGCAGGGGCCCGAGCAGGCTGACGGCGCCGAGCGTCCGGTTCGTCAGCCCGTACGAGGCGCCGACGAGGGACGCTTGGCGCAGCGCGGGATCGTCGAGCTCGCCGCCGACGCGGACGATCGGGCGGCGCGACGCGAGCGTCTCACCGAGCAGCTCGAGGATCTCGGCCCGGCGCTCGAGCGCCTCGAGGAGTCGCTGGCAGGCTTCGAGCTCGTCGGCGCGCACCTCGCCGAGGAGCGTGGCCGCGCCGCCGATATAGAGCCGCTGCTCGTGGGCGCCGAGCAGGTCAGTGAACGCGGGCCGAACGAGCTCGAGAAACGTCAGCTCGCGCGGCGAGAGCTCAGGGTCCTCGAAGCGCTTGCGCAAGACCGCGCTGCCGAGCCCGAGGCCGGTGACCCGCTCGTTCAGATACTCGCCCGCCCACGTGGCGAGACCGAGGTCGACGGGCTCCCCGAGCGCGAAGACCCGTTTCGAGACGCCACCCGTCGACGTGATGACGACGACCATGACGACCTGCGGCTGCAGGAGCAGTACCTCGACGTGCCGGACCGTCGTCGTCTGCACCGGCGGCGCCGAGACCAGTGCGAGAAGGCGCGTCACGTGCGAGAGCGTTTCCGTCGTCGCCTGCAGCGCCGCCTCGACCTCGCTGCGCGCAGCGGCGAGATCGAG
>DASQWH010000085.1:0-13902 GCA_035640335.1 Gaiellaceae bacterium
CGGCGCCTGTTCGAGGCGTACGACTACGCGGCCGAGCGCGGGATGTTGCTCTACGGCGGGGGCCAGTTCGAGCTTGGGCCGGGCCGCGGGCAGATCCAGTACCTCGCCTCGCTCTTCCACCCCGACTCGCCGAACGACGTCGCGCCCGGCGGCTACAACGCGGGCGAGCCGCAGCCGGGCCTTCCCCAGAGCCCGCTCGACCCGCAGCCGAGCGCCACGGGGTTCCGCTGGGGCCCCGACTAGACGAGCGCCAACTGGCGGTGCGGCTCGAGGCCGGAGACGCCGACGCCGACGAGCCGTAGCGCGCCCGGCCGGTCGTCGAGCGCGCGGTCGAGGAGTGCGCACGCGAGCTCGGCGATCCGCTCCGCGTCGTCGGTTCCGACCGGGAGCGACGTCGAGCGGCTGCGGATCGAGAAGTCCGTGTAGCGCACCTTCGTCGTCACGGTTCGGGCCGTCTCGCCGCTCCGCTGCAGGTGCTCGGACAGGCGCGTCGCCATTCGCCGCAGCTCGTCCTTCAACTGCTCGCGCTCGGCGATGTCACGCGGGAACGTCTCCTCGTGGCTGATCGAGATGCGCTCCGTGCTCGTCTCGAGCGGCCGCGGGTCGATGCCTCGCGCGCGGTCGCGCAGCAGCCGTCCGACCTTCCCCGGCAGGAGGCGCTTCAGCTCGGCGTCCGTCAGCGAGGCGAGCGCGCCGATCGTCTCGAGGCCGGCCGCGCGCAGCCGCGCTTCCGAGCGTGGGCCGACGCCGGGCAGCCTGCGCACGTCGAACGGCGCGAGGAAGGCTGCCTCGCGGCCGGGCGGGACGACGGTCAGGCCGCCGGGCTTCCGCCGGTCGCTCGCGATCTTGGCGACGACCTTGCAGGTCGCGACGCCAATCGCCGCGGAGAGGCTCGTCGTTCCGCGAACGGACGTCTGCACGGCCTCGGCCACTACCCGCGCGTCGCCGAAGCTCGCCGCCACTTCGCCCAGGTCGAGATAGCCCTCGTCCATCCCCGTGCGCTCGACGGTCGGCACGACGTCCTGCACGGCGTTCCAAACGGCGCGCGAGTACTCGCGGTAGGCGCTGTGCCGCGAGCGCACGAAGACGGCATGTGGGCAGCGGCGGAGGGCCTCCGCGCAGCTCATCGCCGAGTGGATGCCGTACTTGCGGGCCTCGTAGTTGGCCGTCGCGACCACTCCGCGCCCGCGCGGGTCGCCGCCGACGACGAGCGGCTTCGACCGCAGCGCGGGGTTCTCGAGCTCCTCCACGGCGGCGAAGAAGGCGTCCAGGTCGAGGTGCCCGAGGATCACCGCCCGAAGGCTATTCAGGGAGACAGACGCTCGACCTTCCAGCCATCGCCCTGGCGGCGGTAGCGGAAGCGGTCGTGGAGGCGGTTCTCGCGGTGCTGCCAGAACTCGTACGTCTCCGGCACGAGCCGGTAGCCGCCCCACTCCGGCGGGAGCGGCACCTCGTCCCGATGCTCGGCGTCGAGCTCCGCGACGCGGGCCTCGAGGACGTCGCGCGACTCGATCGGCTCGCTCTGGGCCGATGCGAGCGCCGCGAGCTGCGCGCCGCGGGGTCTCGTCCGGAAGTACGCCTCTGATTCGTCGCGGCCGACCCGCTCTACCCGGCCCTCGACGCGCACCTGCCGGCCGAGGTCGTGCCAGTAGAAGAGGAGCGCGCCCCGCGGGTTCGCCGCCAGCTCGCGGCCCTTGCGGCTCTCGTAGTTCGAGTGGAAGGCGAACCCGCGCTCGTCCGCGTCCTTGAGCAGCACCATGCGGGCAGACGGCGAGCCGTCGAGCGTCGCGGTGGCGAGCGCGACCATGTCGACTCCCGCCTCGCCGTGCCATGCGCGGAAGAGGCGCAGCGGGTCCGGGTCGAGGTCGCTCCGTCGAAAGGGTCGGGCCCGGGGATCACTCATGAATACTCGATATTCATATATGCAGTAGGCCGTTCGGTCCTGTATCTTCAACAGCGATGGCCGTCACGCGCTCGATCGACATCCGCACCGACATCCCGGGCCCGCGCTCGCGTGAGCTGGTCGAGCGCAAGGAACGGCTGATCGCCGAGCCGCTCTCGCTCGTGCACCCGGTCGTCGTCGCCGAGGGGCGGGGCGCGACGCTGACGGACGTCGACGGCAACACGTTCATCGACCTGACGGGCGGCGTCGGCTGCCTCAACGTCGGCCATTCGCACCCGCGCGTCGTCGAAGCCGCCCAGGAGCAGCTCGCGCGCTTCGCGCACACCGACTTCACGATCGTCCCCTACGAGCCCTACATCGACCTTGCCGACCGGCTGATCGGGATCTGTCCCGTCCGGCCACCGGCGAAGGCGGCGTTCTTCAACGCCGGCACCGAGGCGATCGAGAACTCGATCAAGTTCGCGCGCTCGTACACGAACCGCCCCGCGGTGATCGTCTTCGAGGGCGCCTTCCACGGCCGCACGCTGCTCTCGATGACGATGACGTCGAAGACGCACCCGTACAAGGCCGGCCTCGGCCCGTTCGCGCCGGAGGTCTACCGCGTGCCGTATCCGCACGTCTACCGCGGCCCGACGACCGAGGAGGCGCTCGCGGCCCTCGAGCGCGCGTTCCTGACGCAGGTCGCGCCGGAGAGCGTCGCCGCGATCGTTATGGAGCCGGTGCTCGGCGAGGGCGGCTTCGTGCCGGCCCCGACCGAGTTCGTCCAGGGCGTGCGTCGCCTCTGCGACGACCTCGGGATCGTCTTCGTCGTCGACGAGGTGCAGACGGGCTACGGCCGCACCGGGAAGATGTGGGCGATCGAGCACCACGGGGTCGAGCCCGACCTCGTCGTCCTCGCGAAGTCGATCGCCGCCGGCCTGCCGCTCTCCGCGGTGATCGGCAAGGCCGAGATCATGGACGCCCCGCCTGACTCTGCGATCGGCGGCACGTACGTCGGCAACCCGGTCGCACAGGCGGCCGCGCTGGCCGTGCTCGACGTCTTCGAGGAAGAAGAGCTGGTCGCGCGCGCGTCCACGATCGGCGACACGATTCGCGCGCGCATGGACGAGTGGCATCAGCGCTTCGACGCCGTCGGAGACGTCCGCGGGCTGGGGGCGATGCTCGCCATCGAGCTCGTCCGCAATCGCGACACGAAGGTGCCTGACGCCGAATCGGCCACGGCAGTTGTCGAGGCGGCCGCGGCCCGCGGCGTCCTCCTGCTCAAGTCGGGCATCTACGGGAACTGCATCCGGGTGCTGACGCCGCTCGTCATCACCGACGCCGAGCTGGACGAAGCCCTGGGCGTCTGGGAGCAGGCGCTCGAGAGCGTTCTCGCCGGTTAGCCGCTAGAACGTACGGGGGACAACCACGACGATTCGCCGCCGGAGCCGGGCTTAGCCCGGCGGGAGGCACACTACGCACGCGTGAAGCTCGATCACCTTTGCCGGCTCCGCCAACCGTTGCCGAATGCGACCGCTCGCAAGGAGGGGGCATATGGGGGAACCAGGGGTTCCCCCATATCGAGCCGTGGTCGGTGAGCTCATCGCGGACCGGTACGAGGTCGAAGAGATGGTCGGGGCAGGGGGAATGTCCAGTGTCTTCCGCGCGCACGACCGCCTGCTCGAGCGCACCGTCGCGCTCAAGATCCTGCACGAGCAGTTCACGCGCGACGAGGACTACGTGGAGCGGTTCCGCCGCGAGGCGCGGTCGGTCGCGCAGCTCGCGCACCCGAACATCGTCACCGTCATCGACCGGGGCGAGCAGGAGGGCCGCCAGTTCATCGTCTTCGAGTACGTCGACGGCGCCAACCTGAAGGAGCGCTGCCGTGAAGGCGCACTGCCGCTGGACGAGGTGCTCGACGTCTCGATCCAGACGGCCGGCGCGCTCGCCTTCGCGCACGGCCGCGGGATCGTCCACCGCGACGTCAAGCCGCAGAACGTGCTTCTCGACGACGAGGGGCAGGCGAAGGTGACCGACTTCGGCATCGCGCGCTCGCTCGACGTCCAGGGCGTCACGCAGACGGGCACCGTGCTCGGCACGAGCGACTACATCGCGCCCGAGCAGGCGCGCGGCGAGCGGGTCAGCCCGAAGACGGACATCTACTCGCTCGGTGCCGTCCTCTACGAGCTGCTGACCGGCCAGGTGCCCTACCCCGGCGACAACTTCGTCGCGATCGCCATGCGGCACGTGCACGATCCCGTGCCGATCGTCCTCGAGCGCCGCCCCGACTGTCCGCCGCGGCTCGACTCGGTCGTTCGCCGCGCGATGGCGAAGGATCCGGACGACCGCTTCGAGTCGATGGACGAGCTACTCGCCGCGCTCGAGGCGTGCCGGGCGGACGTCGTCGGGCGCAGCGACGACGGGGCGACGTTCATTCTTCCGGGCAAGGCAGTGCGGCCTGCGCAGAGGCCCCGGGGTCGCCGGCGGATCGGGTTGGTCCCTGTGCTCATCGCGCTCGCGCTTCTCGGCATCGCCGCGGCGGCGGTCGCGCTCCTCTTCGTCGACGACGGCGGCAACGGCCTCCCGGGCGTGAATCCGCCGCCGGCGGCCCAGAGCGTGCGGCTCGCGGGCATCAGCACGGAAGATCCCGCCGGCGACGGGGAGCACGACGACGAGGTGAGAAACGCGACCGACCGCAATCCGGCGACGTACTGGACGACCGAGGACTACGACACCTTCAGCAAGCCAGGGGTGGGGCTCGTGCTCGACGCCGGTCGCTCAGTCGCGCTCGGGCAAGTAACCGTGACGAGCGAGCTCTCGGGGTTCCCGGCCGTCATCCGCGCGAGCTCGAATCCGACGACCGGGTTTCAGGACGTCTCGTCTCGGCAGGAAGTCGGCGAAGAGACGACCTTCGACGTCAACACCAAGGGCAAGCGGTACCGCTTCTACGAGATCTGGCTCCAGCTTCCGAACGGAGGCCGCGCCCGGATCAACGAGGTCCGCTCGAAGACCTAGAACTCGAGCCTGCTGCGCCGCTCGTGCCGCTCGAGGGCGAGCTCGATCAAGCGCTCGAGCAACTCCTCATAAGACAGGCCGGAAGCCTCGAACAGCTTCGCGTACACGCTCGTGGCCGTGAAGCCCGGGATCGTGTTCAGCTCGTTGACGAGCACCTCGCCGTCGTCGCGCACGAAGCAGTCCGCACGCGCCATGCCCTCGCACTCCGTTGCGCGGAAGGCCCGTACCGAGAGCTCCTGGATGCGCTCGATCGCCTCCTGCGGCACGCGCGGCGGCACGATCAGCTCCATGCCGCCCTCGTCGTACTTCGCCGAGTAGTCGTACCACTCGGCGTTCGGCACGATCTCGCCGGGCAGCGACGCGACCGGCTCCTGGTTGCCGAGCACGCTGCACTCGACCTCGACCCCGGAGATGAACTCCTCGACGAGCACCTTCTCGTCGTGGCGGAAGGCGAGGTCGATCGCGGCACGGAGCTCGCCGGGCGTCCAGGCTTTCGTGATCCCGACCGAGGACCCCAGCCGCGCGGGCTTGACGAACACGGGAAAGCCGAACGGGCTCTCGAAGCCGTTGGCCTCGCGCAGGGTGACGCTGCGCGTAACCGGGATCCCCTGGTCGCGCAGCACCGACTTGAAGAGGTCCTTGTCCATGCAGAGCGCCGACGCCGCCACCCCAGCGCCCACGTACGGCACGTTCGCGAGCTCGAGCAGCCCCTGCACGGTGCCGTCCTCACCGAACGGGCCGTGCAAGGCCGGAAAGACGACGTCGACGTCGGCCAGCGTCGCCGGCACGTGTGCCGCTGGGACCGGCAGCGTCTCCGCGACGGTCCCGTCCGCCTCCAGCTGCGGGCGCGTTCCCGGCCCGAGCTGCCAGTGCCCGTCGCGTCCGATCTCGACGCGGACTGTGTCGTAGCGGGCCGGGTCGAGCGAGTCCAGCACCGAGCGGGCCGACGCAAGCGAGACCTCGTGCTCGCTCGAGCGCCCGCCCATCAGCACGGCGACGCGCATCCTGCTCACGGCACGGGCACCAGCCGTCCGACGACGATCGTCACGGCCGTGCCCGGCTTCGCCTGCGTCCCGCCCTCCGGGTCCTGGCTCAGCACGAGCCCGTCACTGCCGGGGTCGGTCGTCTGCTCGTCCTCGACGACGACCTCGAAGCCGGATCTTTCGAGGGCAGCGCGCGCCGCCTCCTCGTCCTGGCTCGTCACGTCCGGGATAGCTGACGTCTTCGGGCCCTTCGAGACGCTGAGCGTCACGGTCGCGCCGCGCGCCGCCGAGGAGCCGCCGGCCGGGTCCTGCGAGACGACGTTGCCCTTCGGCTGGTCGGAGTCGACGTCGCGGCGCGCGATGGCGAAGCCGGCCGCCTGGAGGCGCGAGGCGGCGTTCTCGTACGGCTCGCCGACGACGGAGGGCACGCCGACCGGCTGTAGGCCGCGAGAGACGTTGATCTGCACGGTCGAGCCCTTGCGCACGCGGGCACCCGGCGTCGGGAACTGCGCGATGACAGTGCCTTCGTCCTCCCTCGAGAAGACGTCGCGCACCTTGAACTTCAGGCCGCGCTCGGAGAGCGTCCCGATCGCGTCGTCGCGCGATTTGCCCTTCACGTCGGGCACGGTCACCTTCGGTGGCCCGGTCGAGATCAGGACGACGACCTCGCTGTTCTTGTCGACGCGCACGCCTGCCTCCGGCTGCTGCTCGAAGACCTCGCCTTCCTTGACGCTGTCGTGCGGTTGCCGCCGGACGCGCGGCTCGAGCCCCTTCGCGTCGATCCGCCTGACGGCAAGACCCTCCTTCTGGCCGACGACGAACGGGACGGAGACCGTGCCCGAGCCGCTCAACGCGTCAGAGATCTGGCCCCACGCGTACCAGCCGGCGAGGCCGGCGACGACGAGCAGCAGCAGCGCGAGCAGCCACGGCCAGAACGGCCGACGGCGCGGCGGCGGCTCCTCGTAGCGATAGGTGCTCGTGCGCCGGGCCGTCGGTGGTCGGCGCGGAGGTGCGATAGCCGTCGGCGCTGTCGCGAGGGTCGCGCCGGAGAGGACGGCCGTGGCGGCGTCCGCGGTCTCCGTCGTGACCGAGCGGCCGCCCGCGACGCGTGCGAGCTCGGCGTCCATCTCCTCGGCGGTCTGGAAGCGGTCGTCCGGGTTCTTCGCGAGCGCGCGCAGGACGATCATGTCCAGGTCGGGCGAGACGTCGGGCCGGATCGTCGAGGGTGGCCGCGGCGGGTCGGAGAGGTGCTTCATCGCGATCTCGACGGGCGTGTCGCCCGTGAACGGCACGTGACCGGTGAGCATCTCGTAGAGGACGACGCCGACCGCGTAGACGTCGGAGCGCTGGTCGACGGCGGCTCCGCGCGCCTGCTCGGGGGAGAGGTATTGCGCGGTACCGACGATCGCGCCCGCCTCGGTCATCTGGCTCGCGCCCGCGCGCGCGATGCCGAAGTCCGTCACCTTCAGGCGCCCGTCCGGGTCGGCCATGACGTTGTGCGGCTTGATGTCGCGGTGGACGACGCCCTTCTTGTGCGCGAACCGCAGCGCGTTCAGGATCTGCCGCGTGTAGGCGACAGCGTCGTCGATCGCCATCGGCCCGCGCGCGATGAGGAGCTCCTTCAGGCTGCGCCCGTCGAGGAACTCCATCGCGATGTAGTAGGTGCCCTCGGCCTCCCCGCGGTCGTAGATCGAGACGATGTTCGGGTGCGAGAGGCCGGCGGCGTTCTTCGCCTCGCGGCGGAAGCGCTCGACGAACTGGTCGTCGTTCGCGTGCCGGTCGTTGAGGATCTTGATCGCGACCCGGCGGCCGAGCTCTTCGTCCTCGGCGAGGTAGACGTCGGCCATGCCGCCGGAGCCGAGCTTGCGCACGACGCGGTAGCGACCGTCGAAAAGCGTGTTGATGAGGTTCGAGACCGCCATTACCGCCGCGCTCCAGAGAGAGTAGGTACTCGTCTGAGTTCGACGCTCACCGAACGAGGGCCTCCATGATCGCCTTGGCGATCGGGGCCGCCGTCGTGCCGCCCGTGCCGCTCTGCCTCTCGAGGATGACGGCGACGGCGACGCGCGGGTTGTCCGCCGGAGCGAAGCAGAGGAACGACGTCGTGTTCCTGCCGGCGACGCCTGACTCGGCCGTGCCGGTCTTGCCGGCGACGCGGATCCCCGGAATGGCGGCAGCGGTCCCCGTGCCGCCGCTGACGACGCGCTCCATCATCTCCGTCAGCTCCTGCGCGTGCTCGGGCCGGACGGCTTGGCCGAGCCGATCGGGCTTCGTGCGCGAAACGACGGTTCCGTCCGGCGCGACGACGCGCTCGACGACGTACGGACGCATGACCTGCCCGCTGTTCGCGACCGCGGCTGCGACGATCGCCATCTGCAGCGGCGTCACGCGCGGCTCCGCGTGCGTCGGCCCCTGGCCGAATGCGAGACGCCCCGGGTCGATCTGGCTCTCTTCCTTCGGGTCGACGAGCCTGCTGCGGTTGTACAGTCCGCTCGGGGCCCGCTCGTTGACGGGCGTCTCCAGCGGTGGCACGGAGTAGAAGCCGAAGCGCTTCATCTTGCGGACGATCGCGAGTCCGCCGAGGTCCTTGCCGATGTTGCAGAAGACCGAGTTGATCGAGTGCTGGAGCGCGTCGGCGAAGCTGACGTTGCCGAACGGGCTCGACGTGTCGTAGTTGTTCACGCGGTCGCCGTACTCGGTGCAGTAGCCGGGGTCGTTGAAGGACGAGTCCGGCGTGTACCTGCCTGAATCGAGTGCGGCCGCCGCCGTCACGGCCTTGAACGTCGAGCCCGGGGTGTACAGGCCTGCGGTCGCGCGATTGAGGAGCGGGCCGCACCCGAACTTCGCCCGGCTTGCCGCCGCGAAGTTCGTCTCGACGAGGTTGGGGTCGTAGGTCGGGCTGGAGACGCTGACGAGCACGCGGCCCGTGCGCGGCTCGATCGCGACCGCCGCTCCGCATTTGCCACCGAGGGCGTTCAGCGCGATCCGTTGCGCTCCCGGCCGGAGCGTCAGGTAGAGGTCGTTGCCCTCGACGGTCGCGCCCTTGAGCTTGTCGAAGGTCGTGTCGAGGAGCGTGCTCAGGTTCGTGTTCGCGCCGGTCAGGAAGTCGTTCTCGGAGCGCTCGAGGCCCGCCCGCGAGCGGACCTGCGTCGAGTAGCCGACGATGTGTGCCGCGAGCCCGTGCTGCGGATAGCGGCGGAAGTAGAGCGTCTGACCGGCGACCCTCTTCGGCACGTTGTCGGCGAGCACGGTGCGCCCGTCCGCCGCGTAGATGCGTCCGCGGTCGACCTTGAACTGGGCGACGCGTTGGATCGAGTTGTCCTGGCGGTCGGCGAGGCCCGTCGCGGCCCAGGCCTGCCAGTAGGTCGTGCCGACGACCAGAGCCGCGAGCAGGACGAGCGCGCCGACGGCCACTCTTGTGATTTGCCGGTTCACGGGCGGCCCTCCATCGGCAGGCGCGCAGCCGCGTTCGCGCGGTGGGAGACGAGGAGGAGGCCCGCGAGCAGGATGAAGTTGGCGACGACGCTCGACCCTCCGTAGCTGACGAAGGGCAAAGTGATCCCGGTCAGCGGGATCAGGCGCAGGACACCGCCGACGATGATGAACGTCTGCAGCGCGAACCCGAAGGTGAGGCCGACGGCGGCCAGCTTCGAGAAACCGTCCTGCGCGAGCAGCGCGATCCGGAAGCCGCGCAGGCAGAACAGCATGTAGACGAGCAGCAGCGCCGCCGCGCCGACGAGCCCCAGCTCCTGGGCGAGCGCCGAGTAGATGAAGTCCGTCTTCAGGAACGGGATCAGCTCGCCGCCCTCGGCGGTCGAGAAGGTTCCCTGGCCGAAGCCCCGGCCGCCGAAGCCTCCGTTGCCGATCGAGTAGAGCGACTTGACGAGCTGGTACGAGTCGCACTCCTGCCGCAGCAGCTGCGTCCCGGTCTGCGAGCAGTAGACCTTGTCGTCGGTCCAGGGATGGAGCCAGATCGTCACCCGCGACTCGACGCGCTGGACGAAGAAGTACACGGCCGTCGCCCCGGCCAGGAAGAGGCCGGCCCCGGCGGCGACGAACCAGGCGCGCGCCGTCGCCACGTACAGCATCGCCAGGAAGATCCCGAAGTAGAGGAGCGCGCTGCCGAGGTCGTTGGTCTCGACGAGCACGAGCATCGCCGCGCCCCAGATGACGAGCAGCGGCCCGAAGTCCTTCAGCCGCCGCTGGGCGAGCACCTCGCGCTTCTCGCGCAGGTAGCCGGCGAGGAAGACGATGAGCATGATTTTGGCCAACTCGCCCGGCTGGAACTGGAGCGGGCCGAGGCGCACCCAGAGCCGCGCGCCGTTGACCGTCTGCCCGATCAGCGGCAGCACGGGCAGCACGAGCAGGCCGACCGCGGTCAGGCCGAAGAGGTACTTGTACGACTCGAGCCGCCGGTAGTCGCGGCGGAGCAGCAGCAGCGTCGCGGCGAACGCCGACACGGCGACGACGATCCAGAGCCCCTGGCGGAACGCGTCGTCGGGGTTGATGCGGTAGATCTCGGTCAGGCCGATCGCCGTCAGCAGCGCAGCCATCGGCAGCAGGTACGGGTCGGCCTGGGGGACGGTCACACGCGCGATGACGTGGGCGCAGAGGTAGAGGCCGAAGAAGAAGAGCGCGTACGACAACGAGCCGCTCGAGACGACGTCCTGGCGCGCGATGTAGACGCTCGCGAAGCCGAGGCCCGTGATGACCGCGACGACGAAGAGGTTGACGAGCTCGCGGTTGCGCAGGCTCATGACAAGTACAGGAGCCAGTAGAGCGCGCCCGCCGCCGCCAGGAGGAGAAGGATCAGCAGCACGAGTAGCAGCCAGCGCCAGCGCCGGCGCTTCGGCGGGCGTGCCGCCTCGACCGCCTTCTCGATCTCGTCCTTGGACACGACCATCGTGTCGACCGCGGGCACGCGTTCGAGGCCGGTGAGCGTGTCCTCGTCGGCCCCCGCGGACGCGTCGTCGACCGCAGGCATCGGCCGCGTCTCCTCGAGCACCTGCGCGCCCTCCTCAGCGATCTCGAAAAAGACGACGGTGATGTTGTCCTCGCCGCCGCTTCGGTTCGCGGTACTCACGAGCTCCTTCGCCGCCGCTTGCAGGTCGCTGTGATTGCGCTCGACGATGTCGAGGATCGCGTCGTCGCCGACCATCGTCGTGAGGCCGTCGGAGCAGATCAGAAACAGGTCGCCGGGCCGAGCGTCGACCGAGAGCGTGTCGACGTCGACCTCGGGATCGGTGCCGAGCACCCGCGTGATCACGGAGCGCTGCGGGTGCGTCTCGGCTTCCTCAGGTGAGAGCCGGCCGCTGCGCACGAGCTCCGCGACGAGCGAGTGGTCGTCGGTCAGCTGCTCGAGCTTGCGTCCGCGGATGAGGTAGGCGCGCGAGTCGCCGACGTGGCCGATCGTGACGCCGCCGTCCTCGACGAGCGCGAGGGTGACCGTCGTGCCCATCCCGGAGGCGTCGGAGTCTTCGCTCGAGCGCTCGTAGACCCGCCGGTTCGCTTCCTGGATGAGCCCGATGACGCGGTCCTCGCCGGAGGCGCCGGCCTCGTCTTCACGAAGCGCGGCCGCGGCCAGGCGCGAGGCGATCTCGCCGCCGCGAGCGCCGCCCATGCCGTCGGCGACCGCGAAGATCGGCGGCTGGCAGACCCAGGCGTCCTCGTTCCGCCGGCGCTTGCGTCCGGGGTCCGAGAGGGCTGTCGAGCGTCCGATCGTCATGCCTCGAAGCGGAAGTCGGTCTCTCCCACGCGCACGAGGTCGCCGGGCGTGAGCTTGCGCGCCCGCGAGACCTTGACGCCGTTGACGAACGTCCCATTCGTCGAGCCGACGTCCTCGAGCCAGACGCCGTCCTGGCGTGGCTCGACGCGGGCATGGTTGGCCGAGGCGAACTCGTCCTCGTCGAGGGCGACGTCGTTCTGCGCGCTGCGGCCGATGTTGATCCCGGCGGAATCGAGTTCGAACTCGGTCCGCTCGTCGAGGGCCGGGCTCTTGAGGACGACGAGCCGGCCCATCCGCACAGTCTTCGGACGGCGGTCGCGCAGGCCGGCGGCGGCGGCTTCCTGGGGCGCAAGGATGAAGCTTTCCTGCGGCAGGCGCAGATCCTTGCTCGCCGTGCGGACGATGCGCCAGATGAAGAGGTAGAGGAGGACGACGAAGCCGATCTTGAGGAGCAGCAGGACGCCCTCGACGTCGACGGACGAGACGGCCGGAGTCATCCGTCAGGCGTCGGGCCTGCGGCGGAAGACAAGCTCCGTCGACCCAACCGTGATGCGGTCGTCGTTCTCGAGCTTCGCGCGCTTCTGGCGGCGCCCGTTCACCGTCGTCCCGTTCGTCGAGTCGAGGTCGACGAGCCAGTAGGTCGTGCCCTCCTGGCGCACCTCGGCATGGCGGCGCGAGACGTTGGGGTCCGAGACGCGGACGTCGCAGTCCTTCGACCTGCCTATGACCACGCTCTGCTTGTCGATGGCGTGCTCGTTGCCGTCGACCGTGAGCGTGACGAGCTCGCGCTCGACGCCGAGCTCCTCGGGCGTTACGGCCTGGGTCGGCGGGCCGGGCTTCGGGCGGTAGACCATCGTCGCGCCGGGCGGCGCTTCAGCCGGCGCCTCGGCGGCCTGGCCGGGCTCGGGCTGCACCATGCGCGTCGCGATTCCGAACTCGCCGACCTCGAGGTCCTCGTCCGTGTGCATGACAACGGTCGGCGACGACAGGAGCACGTAACTCTCGCGCCGCCCGTGCTCCGCGAGGTAGTCCTGCAGCTCGCTGACGAGGGACTCCTCGTACGAGGAGAACTGCTCGCGGTCAGTCGGCGAGAGGTAGACGGAGTACTCGTTCGGCGCGTAGACGCGCGAGACGGAGACCATGCGGTGGTCGTCCATCTCCTTGGCGAGCTTGCGCGCGAGCTCGACGGGCTGGACATGCGTGCGGAACGCACGTCCGAAGACGCCCTCGAAGAGCGATTCGATCTTCTGCTCGATGTTCCGGAGCACGGTCATGCAGGGGAGGTGTTCCCCCGGGCGGCGAGTCTAACGAGCGCGTGCCTGCCCAACCCGCCGCGGAATCTGCCGGGGCCACCCCGGGCCACCACCCGCTTCGAGCCTATCGACGAAATGCGCATACGTGAGGAACGGAAGTGTGCCGAGAGCGTGCCAGCGCACGGCGCTTCCACCGCGTGCCCGCCAGGCCGCCAGGAGCACGACCGAGGTCGTCCACGCGCAGAGCACAGCGGGCCAAGCCGATGCCTCGGGCGCGGCCAGGAGGCTCGCCCCGGCGAACGACGCGCCGAACGCCGTGATCCCCAGCTCGCCGCCGCGAAACGCCCACGGCAGGACCGCTGCCGCCACGCCGACGACGAGCGTCTGCCTCGCGAGGCCGGGATGCGCCGCGAGCGCCGACCAGAGCGCGTCCGCGACGGAGCGCGGATCCTCGGCGCGGGCGAGGCCGAGTCCCTCGGGCGGTCCTGCTCCGAACGGCAGGGCAGCACCGCGAATGCCCGCGGAGAGCCCTCCGACCAGGACAGCCGCCGAGCCGTACACGAGCCGTCGCAACGTGCCGGGGACGCGCCACAGCACGAGCGGTGTGAGACCCAGCAACCCGACGGGCGCAAGCAGACCGCCCAAGACCGGAGCGAGCGCCGTCCTCGGAACACGCCAGGCGAGTGCGAGCCACACGGCCGCCACCGCGGCGTAGACGAGAGCCAGCCCGAGCGAGAGGTTCCCGAGGGGAAAGACAGGCACCGCGACGGCGAAGGCGAGGCCGACCCGTGGCACGACCGCGGTCGAGGCGGCAGCGACGAACGCCAGCAGCACAGGCCAGCGCGCGGGATAGAACGGCAGCGCCGCTGCCACCCATCCCGCGAAGAGCGCCGCGAGCCCCGCAGGCACGGCACGCACGGCGAGCGCACGTCCACCGCGCGGCAGCTGCGGCCGGGCGAGCCTCCGCCTCCGCCGCTTCTGCGGCACGCCGCGCAGGACATCCGCAAGCGCCGCGGCCGATGGGCGCCGCTCAGGCTCGACCGC
>DASQWH010000086.1:0-11243 GCA_035640335.1 Gaiellaceae bacterium
CGCGAGAAGCTCGAGCGGTACCGCCGTGAGCTCGATGCCATCCGCGGCTAGCGGTCTGGGCACGGCGACGGCCTGGGTCGAGTCGCTCAGCCCGTGGCCGGAGAAGTTCGGCCTGGAGCGGATGCGGGCGCTCCTGGCCGAGCTCGGCGAGCCGCAGCGGGCCTTTCCCTCCGTCCACGTCGTCGGCACCAAGGGCAAGTCGACGGCCACGCGGACGATCGCGGCCTACCTCGAGCGCGAGGGGCTCCGGACCGCCGCGTACACATCGCCGCACGTGAGCGGCTGGGCCGAGCGGATCCAGGTCGGCGGGGAGGAGGTCGACTTCGAGGCGGCTGTCGAGCGCGTCCGGCCCGCGGGCGAGCGGCTCGGGGCGACGCAGTTCGAGGTGCTCACGGCGGCTGCGCTGGCTGCGTTTGCGGCGGCGGCTGTCGACGTCGCCGTCGTCGAAGCTGGGCTGGGCGGTCGGCTCGACGCGACGAACGTCGTCGACGCGCCGGTCGTCCTGCTCACGAATGTGGGTTTCGAGCACACGGAGGTGCTCGGCGAATCGCACGAAGAGATCGCGAAGGAGAAGCTCGAGGTAGCGCATGCGGCCAGGGTAGTTGTCATGTCGGACAACACGTTTCGCCACCTCGTGCCCGCGGGGGTTCAGGTCGTGGTCGGCGGCGCCCGCGAGGCTGCCGAGGCGTTCGTCGGGCGGGCGTTGGTTGGCGGGGACGTCGAAGTGGCGCTTCCCGGGCGCCTCGAGCGGCGCGACGGTGAGATCCGCGACGGCGCCCATACGCCGGAGGCGATCGACTGGCTCTTGCAGCAGCTGCCAGGCGACGAGTACGTACTCTGCGTGTCCATCCTCGCCGACAAGGACGCCGAGGAGATCCTCCGCCGCCTCGCGCAAGTTGGCGACACGCTGGTCGCGACGCAGTCGAGCAACCCGCGCGCGCTCCCCGCGGCGGAGCTGGCGGGGCTTGCCGCCGCGCATTTCCCGCGCGTCGAGACACGCGACGACCCGCTCGAGGCCCACGCGCGAGCGCGCGAGCTCGCCGGCCCGGCCGGACACGTCCTCGTGACCGGGTCGCTCTATCTGCTCGCGGATCTCCCCCAGTGAGAGGAAGACGACGTACCATGGAGAAAGCCGCTGAGAAGCTGAGCGTCTTCGCGTTCGCGGCTCTCGCCCTGTTGGTGATCGTCGGGCTCGCGTTTGCCGCCGGCTATGTGGTGGGACAGCTCCTTCTGTAAGGGAGAGGAAGATGGTGCTAGCAGCCAACGACGATTCGGGGGTCTTCGGGGCGCTGCACGACTTCTTCGGGTCGGGCACGTGGCCCGTGATCCGGAACGTCTCGATCTTCCTGCTCGTCGTCTTCTGGCTCGCGGTCGGCTACTGGGTGTACAAGGATGCGCGCCGCCGGATCGAGGATCCGTGGCTCGTTGCGATGGCGACCGTGCTCGGGCTCGTGCCGCCGTTCATCGGCGCGCTCATCTACATGCTGTTCCGGCCGCCCGAGTACCTCGAGGACGTGCGCGAGCGCGAGCTGGAGATCAAGGCGATGGAGGAGAGCCTGGGCCGGCGTCGGCAGCAGCACTGCCCAGTCTGCCGGGCGGAGATCGACGAGACATTCCTCGTCTGCCCGGTCTGCACGACGCGTTTGCGCCAGGCCTGCGTCGCGTGCAAGGCGCCGCTCGAGCCCCTGTGGCAGGTCTGTCCGTACTGCGAGACTCCGGTCTCGACGCCGGCAACGATCCAGTTCCCGCCGCTCGAGACGCCTCGCACGGAATCCGGGTCCGAGTAGCATCCGCCGCCGATGGCGGTCGAGCGGACGCTGGTCCTGATCAAGCCTGACGCGATGCAGCGGGCGCTCGCCGGCGAGATCCTCGCGCGCTTCGAGCGCCGCGGGCTGACCGTCGCCGACGGGAAGCTGCTCACCGTCGACCGGCCGCTCGCGGAGGAGCACTATGCCGAGCACGCCGAGAAGCCGTTCTTCGGCGAGCTCGTCGAGTTCATCACGTCAGCGCCGACGCTCGCGCTCGTGCTCGAGGGTGAGGGGGCGATCGCGGTCGTCCGCACGACGATTGGCGCGACGAACCCCGCCGACGCCGCGCCCGGGACGATTCGCGGCGACCTCGCGCTCTCGATGCCGGACAACCTCGTGCACGGATCGGACTCGCCCGAGTCGGCCGAGCGTGAGATCTCCCTTTGGTTTTGAGCGACTACGTCGCCCGGAATCGCGAGGCGTGGACGAAGTCGAACGCGGAGTACACAGACGAGCGCGCGCCCAAGGCCTGGGCGCAGGACGAGATCAGCTGGGGGATCTGCAATGCGCCGGAGTCCGAGGTGCGGATGCTCCCGGAGCTTGCCGGAAGGGACGTGGTCGAGCTCGGGTGCGGGACGGGGTACTTCGGGGCGTGGCTGAAGCGGGCCGGGGCGGCGCGGGTCGTGGGCGTGGACGTAACGCCGGCTCAGCTCGCGACGGCGCGGCGGATGGACGAGCAGTTCGGGCTCGGGCTCGAGTTCGTAGAGGCAAACGCGGAGGCGACGGGGCTGCCAGACGCGTCGTTCGACGTCGTCGTGTCCGAGTACGGCGCGTCGATCTGGTGCGATCCGTACCTCTGGGTGCCCGAGGCGGCGCGGCTGCTGCGGCCCGGCGGCGAGCTGCTCTTTTTGCGGAACGCGACGTTGGCCATCCTGTGCGCGACGTCGGAGGGGACGAGCACCACGCTGCAGCGGCCTCAGCGCGGCCTGCACCGGATCGACTGGGAAGACGACGCTTCTTCGGAGTTCCACCTCGGGCACGGCGACTGGGTGCGGGTCCTGCGGTCGAACGGGTTCGAGATCCTGGCCCTGGTCGAGCTCTACGCTCCGGACGACTCCGGGGCGCACGCGTACTACGCGTTCGATCCGGAATGGGCGCGGCAGTGGCCGTGGGAAGAGATCTGGCGCGCTCGTAAGACGGCGTGAGCGTCCCGCCGGCGCCGCCGATTCTGCTCGCCTCCGTCTCACCGCAGCGCCGCGCGATCCTTGAACAGCTGGACATGGCGTTCGACGTCGCGGCCCCTCGGTACGAAGAGCTTTCCCGTGCGGCGGATCCCGTGGAGCTCGTGTTGGCGAACGCGCACGGGAAGGCCGTGTCCGTTGCGGACCTGGCGGGAGAGCGACCCGTGCTCGGAGTGGACACGGCCGTCGTGGTCGACGGCGAGGCCCTCGGCAAGCCGCGGGATGCGTCCGAGGCGGAGGCGATGCTCGAAAGGCTCTCCGGTCGCACGCACGAGGTCGTCTCGGGGCTGTGTCTGTTGACCGCCGCGTGGGAGGAGCTCGAGCACGAGGCGACGCGCGTCACCTTCCGCGCCCTGACTGCCCGGGACCTCGGGCACTACGTTGGCAGCTTCGAGTGGCGCGAGCGTGCCGGCGGCTACGCCATCCAGGGTCTCGGCGCGAGCCTCGTCGAGCGGATCGAGGGCGACTACCTGAACGTCGTCGGCCTCCCGGGCGCGCTGCTCGTGCGCCTCCTTGCGTCCCGCTTCCCGGGAACCTACGGCTTCGGCTGATCCAGCCAAGTCCCGGGGACTGTCCCCTGGGCACGTGCCTCGCGGACACGGCGGAGACCGTCATGAACGAACGCTGAATACGCGGCCCGCGCCGCCGATTCCCGCCGACCAAAGAGTGCGAGTACGGGCTCTGGCGATGCAAAACCCGGCCCTCCGAGGCCGACCATCATCCGGTAGCTCGACCACGGCCAGTCCGCCGGATGCGCGCACATTCCTGCGCGAACAGGATTGAGCGGCACGTACCTCGAAAGCTCAAGGAGGTGCGCCTCGCTCCCGACCGGCTCGGCGTGGAAGCGCTCTTCGAAGAGGTGGCCTTTAAAGCCGTGCCGCCGGTTGAACCACTGGGCGTAGCACCCGTTGAGCCAGTGCATGCCGGCCGACAGCGTCGGGTTCTTCATCGCGACGACCAAGTGGAAGTGGTTCGTCATCAAGCAGTAGGCGAAGCAGCGCCAGCCCGATCGGACGATCGCTAGCTCGAGCGTCTGGAGGAACCTCGTCCGCGTCAGCTCGTCGGTGAAGATCGCCTCGCCGCGGTTGCCCCGAGACGTGACATGGAAGATTCCCCCGGAGACGTGGGCGCGCGGAGAGCGAGGCATCGCCCCAACCGAACCATTCAGCGACGAGCCGGACTTCGAGTGTGCGCGTTTTGACGCAGACGAGGCGTGCTCCTGGCACGGGGACTGTCCCTGGGACAGGGCTGCTTCGCCCTGCATTTCGCGCTTTTCCACAGAATCACTAGACTCGGCCCCGCCGCATGGGCTTCCTGGGTTACTTCAACGGCTTCGGCGGCCGCGACATGGCCGTCGACCTCGGCACCGCGAACACGCTCGTCTACGTGCGCGGCCGCGGCATCGTGCTCTCCGAGCCGTCCGTCGTCGCGATCGACCAGCGTACCGGCGACGTCCACGCCGTCGGCGTCGAGGCAAAGCGCATGCTCGGCCGCACCCCCGGCACGATCTCGGCGATCCGCCCGCTCAAAGACGGCGTCATCGCTGACTTCGACGTTACGGAGCAGATGCTCCGCCACTTCATCCAGAAGGTGCACCAGCACCGCTTCGCCCATCCGCGGGTCGTCGTCTGCGTCCCGTCCGGCGTGACCGGCGTCGAGAAGCGTGCTGTCGAGGAAGCGACACTCTCAGCGGGCGCCCGCGAAGCCCACCTGATCGAAGAGCCCATGGCCGCCGCGATCGGCGCCGGGCTCCCCGTCTCCGAGCCGACGGGCAACATGATCGTCGACGTCGGCGGCGGCACGAGCGAGGTCGCCGTCATCTCGCTCGGCGGCATCGTCGTCTCGCAGAGCCTCCGCGTGGGGGGCGACGAGATGGACGAGGCGATCGTGAGCCACATCAAGAAGGAGTACAAGCTCCTCATCGGCCAGCAAACGGCCGAGGAGATCAAGCTCGAGGTCGGCTCCGCGTTCCAGATGAAGGAGGAAGTGCAGGCGGAGGTCAGAGGCCGCGACATGCTCACCGGCCTCCCGAAAACGATCGTCCTCTCCTCGGACGAGGTCCGCCACGCGCTCGAGGAGCCGGTCTCCCAGATCATCGACGCGATCCGCTCCACGCTCGACAAGACTCCGCCCGAGCTCGCCGCCGACATCATGGACCGCGGCATCGTCCTCGCGGGCGGCGGCGCGCTGCTCACCGGCCTCGACGAGCGCCTGCGCCACGAGACGCAGATGCCGACCCAGCTCGCCGAGTCGCCGCTCACCTGCGTAGCGGTCGGGTCCGGCCGCAGCCTCGAGGTGCTCGAGGTGATGAACCGCGCGGCGAAGGCGCGGGCCCGGAGCCGCAACGGCTACCGAAGGTAGACCCCGCTAGACCTTTCCGCCTGGTTCGTTAGTCTGAAAGCCCGTGCCACGGAATCGCAGCGTGCGGGTGGCGGCGCTGGGCTCCCCGGTTCGGCGGACGGTCGCCCCCTCCTATCCAAGGACGTCAGGCCCGCTCAAGCGGCGGCTGGTCGTCGGCCTGCTCGTGCTCGCGTCGCTGGCGATGATCACGGTCTACTTCCGCGAGTCGCCGAACGGCGGCCTGCACGACTTCCAGAGCGTCGGCGCGAGTGCCCTCCGCCCGTTCGAGGTCGGCGCGCAGCGCATCGCGCGGCCTTTCCGTGACGCCTACGGCTGGGTCGCCGGCGTCTTCCACGCGAAGTCCGAGAACGAGCGCCTGCGCGAGGAGATCGAGCGCCTCCGCCAGCAGATGGTCATCAACCAGGCCGCCGTGCAGCAGTACGAGGACCTGAGCAGGATCCTCAAGTACAAGCGAGGCCGCAACTTCCCGCAGGACTTCCCGCGCGACAGGGCCGTGACCGCGAGCGTCCTGGCAAGCCCTGAGGGTGAGTTCCAGCAGCGGATCACGATCGCCGCCGGCTCCTCGAGTGGAATCCGCCAGTACGACGCGGTCGTGACGGCCGACGGTCTCGTCGGGCACGTCTCGAAGGTCCTCCGCGACCAAGCGCTCGTCACGCTGATCACCGACAAGGAGAGCGCGGTCGCGGCCCGTGACGCCTCGACGGGCGCGGTCGGCATCCTGCGCCACGGCGAAGGCTCCGCCCTCTTCCTCGACCACGTGCCGAAGAACAAGGTCGTCAAGGCGCCCGACCTGATCGTCACCGCCGGCCAGCAGCAGGGCCGCCTGCCGGCGCTGTACCCGCAGGGAATCCAGATCGGCTACGTGACGAGCGTCAGCCAGACGGACATCGACGAGTTCCAGAACGTCCAGGTCGTGCCGTTCGTCGACTTCAGCGACCTCGACACCGTGCTCGTGCTCGTCAGCGACAAGGCTCGCCCGAACGCGCCCTGATGCTGCTCCCCGCCGTCAAGGCCGCCGCCCTGCTCTTCTTCGTCGTCGTCGTCCAGGTGACGATCGTCGGCTCGATGGGCATCTTCGGCGGCGCCCCCGACCTGATGCTCGTGATGCTCGTCGCGGTCGCGCTGCTGAACGGCGCGGTCTTCGGCGCCTTCGCCGGCTTCTGGACGGGCCTGCTCCTCGACGTCGCGCTGATCCAGACGCTCGGCTTCAGCTCGCTCCTGCTCACGCTGGCCGGGTTCTGGACCGGCCGCTACGGCGAGACGACCGGGCGCAACCGCTCGCACGCCCCGCTCGTGTCGGTCGCCGTGGTCACGGTGCTGTACGCGGTCGCCGCGCTGATCCTCCACTTCATGCTCGGCGACCCGGCCTCCGCCCGCATCGCGCTCGTCGACGCGCTCCCGCCGGAGCTCGTCCTCAACCTCCTTCTGGCCGTCCCGGTGTTCGCACTCTGCCGCCGGCTGTTCGCGCCACCGCCGCCGGCCCGCACGCAGGAAGTCGAGTTTGGCTAGCCGCCCGATCCCACTCCGGCCCGGACGCTTCCTGCCGCCCGATCCGCGCGTCGAGGCGCCGTACCGCCTCACGCCGCAGATGGTGTTCCGGATCGGGATCCTCGGCTTCGTCGTCCTCGCCGCGTTCGGCGTGCTCTTCTTCCGTCTCTGGGCGCTGCAGGTGCTGTCCGGGACGCAGTACCTCGAGGCCGCGGAGAACAACCAGGTCCGCCCGATCCGCATCGAGGCGAAGCGCGGCCCGGTCGTCGACCGCTATGGGCGCGCAATTATCGAGAACCGGGCCGGGTCGATCGCTCGCATCTGGCCGACGAACCTGCCCAAGAAAGGCGCGTACGGCGAGCTGAGGCGGCTGGCACGCATCCTCCAGGTTCCGCTCGGGGACATCACCGCGCAGATCGACAAGCACGAGGGCGACCCGCTCGCACCCGTGACGCTCAAGGAAGACCTGAGCCGGGACGAGTACTTCTACCTCTCCGAGCGCACGTCCGAGTTTCCCGGCCTGGAGATCGTCGACGCCTCGCTGCGCACGTACCCGTACGGCGACCTCGCCGCGCAGCTGCTCGGGCACGTCGGCGAGATCTCGCCCGAGCAGCTGAAGGAGAAACGCGGCTACCGCGCTGGCGACCGGATCGGCCAGGGCGGCATCGAGGCCTCGTACGACAAGTTCTTGCGCGGCCAGCCCGGCGAGGCACAGCTGCGGGTCGACGCGCTCGGGCGCGAGATCAGGGGCAGCCGAGTCATCGAGAGCAGCCCGATCCCCGGTTACCGGCTGCGCCTCACGCTCGACGCGAAGCTGCAACGCGCAGCGCAGGGGGCGCTCGGCTACGGCATCGAGCTCGCCCAGGCAAACGACAACTGGGCGGCGAACGCCGGCGCCATCGTCGCGCTCGACCCGCGCGACGGAGCGATCCGGGCGCTCGCGTCCTACCCGACCTACCGACCGGACGTCTTCGTCGGCCCCGTGCGCAAACGCGAGCTCGCTCCGCTCCTCGACCAGCGCGCCGCCGAAGACGCCAACTTCCCCGCGCTGAACCGCGCGACAGCCGGCATCTATCCGCCCGGCTCGACCTTCAAGCCCGTAACGGCCCTCGCCGCGATGCAGGAGCACATTCTCGCGCCCTACGACTCGATCCCCTGCACCGGCTCGGTCGTGATTGCCAAGCAGCGCTTCAAGAACTGGAACCCGCTCGTGAACGAGGCGATGACGTTGCCGACCGCGCTCGCGCAGTCGTGTGACACGTACTTCTACGAGGTCGGGTGGCGCTTCTACCAGCTGCCCAAGGAGCGGGGCCAGCCGCTCCAGGCCTGGGCGTCGCGCTTCGGCTTCGGGCAGCTCTCGGGCCTCGATGTCACACCCGAGGCGCCCGGACTGCTGCCGACGATCAAGTGGCGGCGCGCCACGTACACGAGCGAGATCGACCGCCTCTGGAAGCCGGGCGACTCGGTCCAGCTCGCGATCGGCCAGAAGGACCTGCAGGTGACGCCGCTCCAGATGGCGCGCTTCTATGCACTGCTCGCGAATGGCGGCAAGCTCGTCACGCCGCACCTCGTCTCTTCGATCGAGCAGCCGGGCCAGAAGGGGTCGCCGACGGGGCCGCTCGTGCTGCGGCGCTTCTCCCGCCCCGTCAAGGAGCTGAACGTCGACCCCAGTGCCCTCGAGGTCATCCGCCAAGGCCTGTACGAGGCCACGCACGACGGGCTGGGCACCTCCTCGGGCGTCTTCGGGCACTTCCCGGTCGCGATCGCCGGCAAGACGGGCACCGCCGAGCGGAGGATCGACGTCGGCACCTTCCTCAAGGACACCGACACGTCCTGGTGGTGCGGCTGGGGGCCGTTCGAGCCGACGCCTGACCAGGAGCCGCTCGTCGTCTGCGCGGTGATCGAGAACGGCGGCTTCGGCGCCGAAGCGGCCGCGCCGGCCGCGCTGCGCGTCTTCGAGACGCACTTCGGAAAGAAGGCGGGGCTCGTGGAGACGAAGCGGGCCGACTGATGGTCGACTACGTCGCCACGCAACGGATTCCCGCGCGCGCGCGCACGCGCGCGCGAGAGGCGTCGCTGCTCCGCAAGCTCGACTGGACGATGCTCGCGGCGGTCGCCGCGCTCGTCGGCTACGGGCTCTGGGCGCTCGCCGGGATCACGAAGCACGACGTCACCGGCGATCCCAACTTCTACGTCAACCGGCAGGCGGCGTACGTCGTGATCGGCCTGCTCTGCCTCGTGGGCGCGGTCTTCGTCGACCCGGGCGTCTACCGCCGGCACGGCCGCGTCATCTACGGCGTGCTGATCGGCCTGCTCGTCGTCGTACCCGTCTTCGGCGAGGAGATCCGCCACACGCGGCGCTGGATCGACATCGGCCCGCTGCGCTTCCAGCCGTCCGAGTTCGGGAAGCTGCTGCTCGTCCTCTTCCTCGCCGCGTACCTCGCGGAGCGCGGCAAGCGCCTCGCCGAGGGGAAGACGGTGCTCACGGCCGCAGGTCTGGCGGCGATTCCGATGTTCCTCGTCTTCCTGCAGCCGGACGTCGGCACCGCCGTCGTCTACGCCGCCGTGCTCTGGGCGACGCTCTTCATCGCCGGCACCCGCTGGCTGCACCTCGCCGTCCTCCTCGCCGGCGCGGCCCTGGCGGCGACGTTCGTCCTCTGGCTCGCCCCGGCGATGGGCATCGACCTGCTCGAGCCGTACCAGCGGGCGCGCATCACCGGCTTCACGAACCCGTCCGAGGACCCGCGCGGCTCGACGTACAACATCCGCCAGTCGATGACCGCCGTCGGTGCCGGGCAGCTCGACGGCCGCGGCGTCTCGGGCGCGACGCAGACGAACTCGAACTACCTGCCGGAGCACGCGACCGACTTCGTGTTCGCCTCGCTCGCCGAGCAGCGCGGCTTCGTCGGCGCCTCGATCCTGCTGCTGCTCTACCTGCTCGTCATCTGGCGGGCGATCAAGGTCATCTTCGTCGCGCGCGACCTGTTCACGGCAACCGTCGCCGGCGGGATCGCCTTCGCCTTGCTCGTCCAGATCTTCGTCAACGTCGGCATGACGATCGGGATGGCGCCGATCACCGGCATTCCGCTCCCGTTCGTGAGCGCCGGCGGCTCGGCGATGGTCGCGAACCTGATCGCGATCGGCGTCCTTCAGGCGATCTGCGTCCGTCGCCGATGACATTCCGGTAACAGTCCGTCCGACAGGGGTCCTACATTGCGGCCATCCGCGACGAAAGGGTGGCCGGGATGGCATCGAAGCGAGAAGCCCACGAGCTCCTCCTGATCGAGGAAGCCGACGCCTGGTTCGAATACCTCGCGGCGACGAGGGGGCAGACGGCCATCCGTTATCAGGAGCTCGAGCCCTGGGCCTGGGCGCGGCTCAGCCAGCGGCTGCGTGCGATCCGCACGAAGCGCGCGAAGCTGAGGCCCGCGGCCGCGTAGACGTCGTCGACGAAGAGTGCTGCTAGCCTGTGTTGTGAGCTTTTGATGCACCGCTTTACGACCATTCATCCACGCAGCGCGCGCCTCGAGGGGGCTGCGCGCGCGGCCATCCAAAAGGAGCTTTCGTTTGCTGAAGTGGTTCCGGCGCAAGACGCGCCAGGAGCAGGCGCCCACAGAGCGCGCCGCTCCGGACTCAGTCCGTGAGGTAACCGACTCGCCCGCCGAAGCGGGCGCACAACCCACGAAGAAGAAGAGGCGGCGCGGGACGCGCGGGGGCCGCAACCGCCGCAAGCGGCCCGCGGAGACCGCCGAACCCGGCGGGGACGGGGCGTCCGCGGTCGCCGAGAAACCAGTGCAGGCGCAGAAGACCGAGCGGGCCGACAAGCCCGCACGGCGCCGCCAGCCGGTGCGCAGGCGCACCCCGGCCAAGCGCCCGCCGTTGCCGCCCGCAAAGCGCGACCTGCTGATCTCGGTCGACGTGGGCGAGCAGCGGGTCGCCGTCCTCGAGAACGACCGCGTCGCCGAGGTCTACCTCGAGCGTCCAGAGCGGCGCTCGATCGCGGGGAACATCTACAAGGGCTCGGTCGACAACGTCCTCCCAGGGATGGAGGCCGCATTCGTCGAGATCGGCCTCGAGAAGAACGGCTTCCTGTACGTCGACGAGATCGTCCGGCCCGAGCTCGAGGGCCGCGGCAAGGGGCGCAAGATCCAGGACCTCCTCAGCCGCGGCCAGGACGTCCTCGTCCAGGCGGTCAAGGACCCGATGAAGGGCAAGGGGGCGCGGTTGACGACCGAGATCTCGCTGCCCGGACGATTCGTCGTCTACGTTCCGAACGGCGAGGGCTTCGGCGTCTCCCGCCGCCTCGAGGACGACGAGCGGATCCGTCTGCGCGACATCCTTAAGGAGATCGCGCCGAAGGAGGGCGGCGTCATCGTCCGCACGGCGGCCGAGGGCGCGAGCGCGG